>NZ_JAUBOZ010000048.1:0-2463 GCF_036700475.1 Microcoleus sp. T2B6
CAATTGCTGAAATCAGCATTTTATAGGATTCGTATGTCTATTTTCAGAATCCTATCAATAAGCGTTCAACACTTCTGGTTCGTTAGTAAAAAACTCAAACAAAAACTTGACAATCTTAAAAGATCTACATAAATACCAATACTTTCTTAAAAAGTTTTTAGCTTGTAGCCAAATATCTTCAACGGGATTTTGTTGGGGAGCATTGGGAGCAAATAAAATACAAGTAATTGACCAATTCTCAGGTTCTTTGTCACCATTTAGTTCTAATAAAAAGTCTCTAAATTCTCCATATTTATGATAACTAGCTCCATCCCAAATCAAGATAATCTTGCGATTTTTATATTTATTTTGTAAGTATTTTATGAATTTAACTGTGGATTCTCCATCACCAGATGGATGGCTCTGAATATGGAATTCTTTGCTTTGATAATTGAGGGCGCCAAAATAAGTTTGTCTATCTTTTTCATTGGTAATTGGGACTTCAATTCTGATTTTTGATTGACCCCAAACATAACCAGTTAGATCACCATGAAGTAGATGACATTCATCTAAAAACAATACTATTATTTCCCCAGACTCTATACCCGCCTTGTTTTTAAATAAAATATCGTTAATCTCTTCCGTCTTTTTTTTTACCAGTTCTTTATCAAATTTAGGATTAGCTTTTTGAGTTTTTTTCCAACTTATTTTCGCCCGGTCGAAAAGTTCATAGTAACTCTGTTTGGATTTATAAATCACACCAAACTCTTGAGCTAAATAAGTAACCAACTCATCTAAATTCCAATATTCTTTATTCTTTAGCCACTCGATTACTTCAGTATTTTGTCGAGCTGTTAAATACCCTTTTGACCCTTTATGTCCTAGTTTGATTCCGGCGATGCCTTTGGTTTTAAATTGTTTTTTCCAATAACCAATAAAAAATTTACTTACACCTAATATTTTGCTGATTTCATGGTAGATATTACCTGAAAGCGCCATCCTTACAGCTATTGCTCGTTTTAGTTCTCTTGCATCGATATCGCTTTTAATGAAATCTTCTAATTGGGCTATTTCTTTTTCGATATCTTTTTCTTGCAGTTGTAAGTTATTCATTTTTTTATGGTCACAATCAAGTATTGCATATAATTGTATCATAGTCTTGATAATGATTTAGGATTGCTATAAGTAGGGTGGGCAATGCCCACCCTAGGTGAATTTTCAATCACATTTGAGCAGCTTACCAATGTAATTTTGATGATTGATTAGTTGATTTTAGAAGTATCTGAAACGCATAATTAGCATTCTTTAAAATTAGTTTAATGTGAAATTTATGTCGAGAATAAATTGTATTTTTCTCTCTACATCTATAAGACGAATCCAGAGGTCAATTTCTGAATTTTTCGAGTTAGGGGCTGTTTTTTCCTAGATCGATGCACCCTCAGCACAATAATTTTAATTTCCACCCATTACACCAGGTTTTGTCCTTAATTTAACGTCAGCAACAAAAGATGTAGGGTGAGCCGTGCCCCCCTACATCTTTTTTGATCACATTAAATCAGCTTACAAATGTAGCTTCGGTCATTAAATGTTGAGCCTAGAATAATCTACGTCGCATAATTAGCCTCCTTTGAAATTAGTTTGATTTGGGTTGTTAGTCGAGACGAAATTGTATTTTTGTCTCTACACCTATAAGACGAATCCAGAGGTCAATTTCTGAATTTTTCGAGTTAGAGGCTGTTTTTTCCTAACTCAATGCACTCTGAGAGGTTCAGATCCCCGACTTCCCGAAGAAGTCAAGGATCTACGCTTTAGCCCGAGATCCCTTTCGCCTCTTACCTTTCAACCGTTTCACAGCCTCCTCAACCTCCCCGCGAAAAGGGTAGAGCAACCGCCGACTCAGGGAACTTCGATACACTTCCACAGCCTCCGTCACATCCCCCAACCCCAACAACGCTCTCCCTTGCCAGTAACCAGCCATCGCCGGGTCAAACTCCATCATTTCCTGAGCGAACTGACAAGCCTTTTCCAACCATTTCCGGCTCGCCACCTCATCCCCCAGCCCTCGATAACTCTCCCCCAGCCACACCGCAGCAGACACAGATTGCAGATAACCCCCCTCTTCCGGTAGCAACTGCCATCCTTGCGCCAAAGCCTCCACCGCTTCCCGGTGTTTCCCCGCCAGCGCCAACACCCGCCCATGACCAAACCAAGCATCAGGTAACTGTGGCTCAAGTTGCGTCCCCTTCGCAGAGACACTACACCCTCGCTCAATCTCCTGAAAACTTTCCACCAACACCCGCCCCGCCGTCGTCCAAACATTCCAGCGTTCGGGAAAACGATCGAGCATCTCTTCTACTATTGATGCAAGGGTTACTTCACAGTTCGATCGCCCTAAATCCCCCAGGGCTGTTTCATTATCGGTAGGGGCCGTGCCCCCGTGCCGGCCCTCTTGGTCTTCCATCCCGATCGAATCGTCTGGGTCGG
>NZ_JAUBOZ010000048.1:2563-6754 GCF_036700475.1 Microcoleus sp. T2B6
GGGTAGGCACGGGGGCACTACCCTTGGGGGTAGGCACGGGGGCACTACCCTTGGGGGTAGGCACGGGGGCACTACCCTTGGGGGTAGGCACGGGGGCACTACCCCTACAAAATTCACGTTTTTGGTGAGCGGTAGACGGAGAGGTTAAAGGCAAAATCTCACACAACGCCCGATAAATTTCACAATCCTGGGGATACAGACGATAAGCCTTCAGCATCGCCTCAGCGGCTTTCTGATATTCCCCCGTATGGAACAAGCACCGCCCATAGGAATACCAACCCCTAGGATGATTCGGGTGTTCCTCAGTAAACCGTTCCAACACCCCAACCCCGTTAGCCGACTCCCCTCGAAATAGGTGATAATAGGCCAGCAACTCGCGGGCATCCGCCGTATCAGGAGCCAGTTGCAGCAAAGAACTAATTATCTGTTTAGTCTGCTTCCCCTCCTCACCCGATACCAATCTCATCCGGCAACGAGTATCCGCCAGTCGTTTGAGCGCTCGGAAATCACCCGGAGCCACCTCTAGCACTTTGCTCAACCGCCGCTGCGCTTGGCGCACATTCCCCACCGCCTGACTCGCGTCGTAGCTGTCAATCAGCGCTACAACATCATCTGGCTGAAGGGACAAAACCGTATCAAAGGCTCGCAAAGCTGCAACCGCATCCCCTCTCCCCCTTTGCACCTGCCCCAACGCCAGCCAGTGAGCCGCATTATCTGGTTCTAGGGAAGCCGCCGACTCAAAAGCGAGTATCGCTGCCTGAGTGTCACCTCTACAGAGTGCGATCGATCCGCTGATATGCTGTCGAGTCGCCTCATTGCGTGCATTGGCCAAGGCACTTTCATAAACCGCTACTGCCTCAGCCTTTTGTCCCATAAGCTGCAAGAGTTTCCCCAATTGCAACCGCACGCCAATCAATGGTTGCTGCCGATCGATCACTTGGCGATACTCCTCAACCGCCTGCTCAATACGACCCATTGCATACAGCAGATTCGCCAATTCCAACCGTTTCTTCCATCCAGAAGGATACTGCTGCACATACTCACTTAAGGTTTTCAGCTTCTGGTCAATTCGGGCTGGCTTTTCGTCGAGAACTAGGTAAGCATTCAACTCCACCCCAGAGGACTGAGTGAGGGATACCACCCGGAGTGTAATGTTTCTAGACATATTGCTGTTACTTGATAATTAATTGTCTCGCCAATGTTTTGAGGGATGGGGGCGATCGAGTCGGATGCGATCGTTTCATCGAATTGTAGGGGCAATCCCCCCGTGGTTGCCCCAGCCGAGGCTGTCCCAACCGTGGCTGTCCCAACCGTGGCTGTCCCAACCGTGGCTGTCCCAACCGCGATCGCCCCAGAATCTTGACGGGGTAGGCACGGGGGCACTACCCCTACAGCAAAATCATCCGCGATCGCCCCAGAATCTTGACGGGGTAGGCACGGGGGCACTACCCCTACAGCAAAATCATCCGCGATCGAGGCAACGTCCCCCTTTTTAGAGGACTCGGAGGAATCTAACAAAGCATCATCCAACCCTGACAAATACCTGCTCAAACGCTTTTGCAGAATATCTCGTGCCTGTTGGATGCGCTTATAAACGTTATTGAGCGACAGAGCAAGTTGTTGGGCAATATCTTGATAGGCAATCTGGTGGCAGTAACGCAGGATAAACGGATTGCGTAATCGAGAAGGAAGAGTATCAATAGCGCGGCGAATGTACTGTCCCAACTCATGATGTAGAAGTGCCTCTTCAGGAGAGTTCAAACAAGAAATAACTGCTGAGCTTCCTGTAGCAGCTACTTCTTCAATATCCTCCATTTGCATTGCTTTCCGGCGACGTTCTCGGTGTATATCTATAGCTAGATTATGGGTTAAGCGAGTGATCCAAGCTCGGAGGTTGGTGATTTTTTCGGCATAGTCTGGCAATTTATCCCAAGCTTTGAGCATGGCGCGACTGAGCACCTCTTCAGCATCAGTAGCATTCCCCTCCATCCACCTGAGACAGCAACGGTAAAGATAATCTCGGTTCTGCTGCCATAGCTGCCAAAATGCTTTCTCTATATCTTCAGGACAATACCGAATGTCTGTTGCAATAACGGATTGAGAATTTGACATGATTTTAAAAGTGGTGAAAGATAAATGTGAAGGAACCTTCCTCTGTTCCTTTTTTCGTTGCACCCCAATCCCGCAAACATCTAGCTCAGTGTGGTCTGAGTATTTATGCGGATAAAGATTGGATTCAGTTGCTCTTTTTTTGAGGCTGCATCCTTTCCATGTCTGTATCCTGGCTCCCCTCCCCCGCCCCTGTCAGTCGGAAAAGTCGGATCGTAAAGTCGGAAAAGTCGGACGCCCTGGTTTTACTATCTATCTTTAGATAGAGCAGATCGACAGCATGACTGGTACTGTTCTCTGTCTTTTGGTAGATCCTATTCAATAGTATGTTTGCGCGATCGGCATAAAGCAAGTCGGAAAAGTCGGATCGTAAAGTCGGAAAAGTCGGATCATTTGGAGCGTTATGTGAATAGGGCTTACGCATGGGGGCCCATCACCTGTGTTTTTTTAGGAAAATACACAGGTTGCAGCCCGCACCCAAGGTAAAAAACCCGGTTTCTTTGGTGGGAGTGCCTCCAAGGCTGGTGAAGAAAGAGGTGGGCAAAAATTTAAGCGAACAAACTCAAATAGCTGACGGGCTGACAAGCAACTTAAAAGCCTTGCAATTAAAGGGTTTAAGCCGATCGCCCTCACACATAATTAGGCGGGCGCGATCGCCTTTTTCGGGTTTCGACAAGGTGGAATCACGATCGGGGGCGATCGTCCCGGAGCGTAAGTGTCAATAAGTCTGTCATAATAACTATTAGGAATTTCTCCACCGACTTAGTACGGTGTATAACTCAAAGTTAGGGTGCCCAATTGAAAAAACCTTACCCGATGAGATTGATTTGTACATGACTTTTGAACAAGCTCTAGAATTTCTCGAATCAGCCTTAGAGTCAAAAACCAGTAAACCGTTAAGTTTTCTCGAGCAGGAAATTTTAAAAGCTGCTTGGAAAAACGCAACTTATAGTGCTGTTGCTGACAGCTTGTACCTCAGTGTAGGACATATCAAAGATTTATCTTCCATCCTGTGGCACCGCATTTCAGACGTAATGGGGCAGAAAGTTACTAAGAATAACTTTCGCTCTCTGCTAGAGAAGCAAAGCACCAAAACTGATATCGCCGATGCCAAAAACGCAGGCGAACTTATGGCGATGGCTGCGGCTGAAACAATAGAAATCAATCAATTAGAAACTCCGAAAGGTAACATTTTAATTGTTGATGACATCCCAGAGAATCTGCATTTTCTTACCGAAATTCTGACTACAAATGGGTATAAAGTTCGGTGCGTCACCAATGGTACGATGGCCTTGAGGACTGTTCGCAATCATCCCCCCGATGCTATATTGCTGGATATTAAAATGCCAGACATGGATGGCTATCAAGTCTGCCAAACCCTCAAATCCGATGAAAACACCTCAGAAATTCCCATTATTTTCTTAAGCGCACTTGACCAAGTATTTGATAAAGTTAAAGCTTTTAAGGTAGGGGGAGTTGACTACATTTCTAAACCTTTTGAGCCGGAAGAAGTGCTAGTGCGCCTCGATACTCAGGTAACTATCCAGCACCAAAAACGCCAGCTTAAAGAAGCAATCGAGCGACACCAGCAAACTGCAGAAATTGCCTACCAATCTCGCGCCCTGCTGGCAAATTTGCTAAACTCATCTCTGGATGGAATAGCTGCGGTGGATGCGGTGAGGGGGGATATCGCTGGAGAAATTGAAGATTTTCGCTGCTTGGTAGTTAACCCTGTCTTTGCCAGACTCTTAGGGAAAAAACGAACAGAACTCGCGGTGGAACCCGTGCTGAGAAAACTGCTTAATCAATTGAGTCCAGGATTGTTTGATTTATTAGTAGAAGTTGTTGAGACGGGAGAATCGCTTGAAGGAGAGGTTCATCTAGAAAGTGATTACCTGGGCAAATGCTATTATTTCACTGCTGTTAAATTGGGAGACGGTTGCTCAATTACCATCCGCGACCTTACAGACTTAAAACAGTCGGCATTAAAGTTAATGATGGGACAGAACCAACCGCGTGCTAGCATCAAATAGCATAAACGGGACTTACACAATCCGACCCAAGAAATCTCGCTTTTAGCTG
>NZ_JAUBOZ010000048.1:6854-40338 GCF_036700475.1 Microcoleus sp. T2B6
AAGAAGGGGAGTAGGGGTTGACTTTGAGAAGACTCTTGTCCCCCCCTTAAGAAGGGGGGCTAGGGGGGATCGATCGCAATGATGGAACTGAACCAACCGCGTGCTAGCATCAAATAGCATAAACGGGACTTACACAATCCGACCCAAGAAATCTCGCTTTTAGCTGAGTCTCGATCCCCCTCGCATCCCCCTTAAGAAGGGGAGTAGGGGTTGACTTTGAGAAGACTCTTGTCCCCCCCTTAAGAAGGGGGGCTAGGGGGGATCGATCGCGCGGTATACTTCATAAACCTGCAATCTGCTATATCAATATTCACCAACCAATGGTTCAGTTAAATCCAGAATCTTCTCAAACTGAAACTTCGTCACCCAATTTCTGAGAGTTTGAAGCTCGAAAGTGTGAGATTCAGGAATCTCCTTTAGGAGTTGAAAAACTAATTCCGCATCCGCGTCAATAGCTGCTTCATATAATTTTACTATCCATTCTTTTGACATCGCTGCTAATAAATCAGTGAAATTTAACGGTTCTCCAGTCACATTAGAAGGGGGAGAGGGTAGGTCTTGCTCCTGATAAATATAATCGACCCCCAAATGTTTAGCCAGGATGTCAAAAAGGGCTTCTGTGTGGAACGGTTTTCGCACAAAATCATCACACCCAGCCGATAAAATAACTGCCTTTTCTTCTTCCCACACGCTAGCTGTCAGGGCAATAACAGCCGTAGCTTGACCTTTGATAGTGCCTTTAATCTGTTTCGTGGCTTCATAACCATCCATAATGGGCATTCTCATGTCCATCCAGATCAGATGCGGTGAGTAGGAGTCCCAAAGTGCGATCGCTTCAATACCGTTACTCGCTTCTTCCACCTCAAAACCAACAGGTTTGAGGAGTTTAACTAACAGTTGCCGATTGTAATCTCGATCGTCCACCACTAGGATGCGATATTGGGGCTGGTTAGGGGCGAGGGCAACGACGCGACGATGGTAGGGTTGGTTTTGAATTGTGCTGGCATCAGCGATGCCCACAGGAATGTCAAATTTAAATGTTGTGCCCGTTGTGTCTTCTAAAAATTCCTTGAGAGGCATTCCAGGGGTGAAAGCTTTGCCGCCGCTGATAACGGTGATTTCACCTCCCATCAAGCGGACAAATTGACGGCTAATCGTCAGTCCTAATCCGGTTCCTTGCTGCACTTTTTGACCTGATGCTGTTTGTACGAAGGGTTTGAATAGTTTCTCTAGTTCGTCTGCAGCGATGCCAAGTCCGGTATCTTTTATTTCAAAGATAATGGTTGTTTGTTGTTGGTTTGTGGTTATTTGTGTTTGGGCTTCACTTTGGGTTTTGGCCTGTTTACTTTTTAGTTCTACAGATACGCTTCCCGAAGGAGTAAACTTAATGGCATTACTGATTAAATTAATCAGCACTTGCCGCAACTTAACTTCATCAGCATAGATATATTTAGGAACTTCGGTCGCACATTCAAACAGTAATTGTAAGCCTTGATATTTGGCTTTTAACGCAAACATCTCCTCGACATCAGCTAGTAATTGATGAATATCAAAGTTAGTTTCCGATAGAGTCATGCGTCCCGCTTCTACTTTGGAAAGGTCAAGTACCTCATTAATTAGAGATAATAAATGATTTCCACTCCGATAAATAATGTTAAGGTTCTCTTTTTGTTCAGTTAACAGATTAGTATCGTGATTCATCAGTTGAGAAAAGCCGATAATGGCGTTGAGGGGAGTTCGCAATTCATGACTCATGTTGGCAAGAAAAGTGCTTTTAGCTTTGTTGGCAGCTTCAGCAGCGTCTTTTGCTTGCTCGAGTTCTGCTTCGGCTTTTTTGCGAGCGCTGATATCTCGTCCTACCGCCTGGAATTCAACAATGCAACCGGAATCATCAAATATCGCTCGGTTAACCCACTGCGTCCAACGCACTTGGGAGCTAACAATCACCCGATTTTCAATTGTGACAACGGGATTTTCTTGGCTAATGGAATTGACGACTCGGGTTACATATTCGCGGTCTTCCTCAAACACGACAGGTGCGTAGTGATGCCCGATGAGTTGTTCCCTTGTCAGTCCAAAAAATCGACAGAAGCCTTCATTGACAAAGGTAACGGTACCATCTGGCAGATACCGGGCAATCAGTTCTGTCTGGTCTTCCAGAATACCAAGGTAGCGTGCCTCGCTCTGCTGCAGAGCCTCTTCTGTTTTTTTGCGCTCGCGAATTTCCTGTTCTAAGCGAACATTTTCAATGAGTGTAATCTGTGCCTGCTTACGTTCGCTTATATCTTGAAAAGCTACGATCGCATATTCTACATTACCCGTGTCATCCAAAATTGGCGTGCTGGTTACTTCTAAGGGAACGATTCGCTCACTGTAGTGCAGTTCCAAATCATCCGCCCATGTTTTTTCACCGCCAAGCGATCGCACCAAGGGCAACTCTTCCACTGGATACACCTCCCCTGTCCCTGCCCGATAAATGTGATAGGTTTTTGAGAGTTGATCGATTGCGGCTTTGGGTAAATCTTGAATATTCAGTAACTGCTGTGAGACGGGATTGGCGTAAACCAGTTGTCCTTTGGCGTCGTGAACGGATATGCCAAAAGGAATGGCATTAAGGAATTTATTCTGGCGATTTTGCGTCGATCGTACTTGAGTATAGAGTCTGGCGTTAGTAAGGGCGATCGCCGCCTGAGTTGAAAGCAATTGAATCACTTCCAGGCGATCGGGCGTAAACACCCCATCTGCTAAATTATTTTCCAAGTAAACAATGCCAATTAATTGCCCTTGATTGAGTAGAGGCGCGCAAAGGATAGACTTGGGCTGCTGTGTTTTGATATAAGCATCTTGGGTAAATCTGCCTTCACGGGCAATATTGTTTTCAATCAGTCCTTCCTGAGTCCTTTCAACATAGTGAATAATCGACAAAGGCAGGCAGGTTTCTATTGGAGTCGATTGCAACACCATCACCCGATCTGAGTTAGCCTCGCCTGACGCTTCGACTCTTAGTTGTCCTTGAGACTCTAAAATTAGATAGCCAATTTGTGCCCCGCAGCTTTCTAGCAGGATTTTCATCAAAGTCGTGAGGAGTTTATCCAACTCAATTTCACTAGCAATTGCCCCAGATGCTTTCATCAATGCTGCCAAATCCAGGGTTTCACCTGAAGTGCTGCCATAAGTATTAGACAGGCTGTTGCGCGAATCTATGGACGTATTGGCTGTCGTAAAACGCTTTAAAAGTTGTGGATACTGTCGTTTCAAATCTGTCATTTTAGCTGTTGCACCCCAACGTAAATAACAGTAGTAAGCATTTGTCATATAGGCTTGGGCAACTTGCTCTTTTCCCCAAGCGATGTAGAATTTGGCTGCCAGTTCATTAGCCAAAGCCTCTTCGTTGAGGTACTCATGTTCTTTGGCTAAGGCAATAGCGCGATCGTAGTAGTCGATCGCCCTAGCATTTTCACCCAAAACTCGATATCGTTCTGCCTCCACTAGATAGAATTTATGGAGGTGAGTCATCGGAGCAAAGTGCGCCCATTTCTCGATCTTTTTCTGGTTGGCTTTCACCTTCTGGAGGATGAGTTTTTGCTCGGATTTTGGTGCGTCAGAATAGATAGCCAGATCGAGTAAAGAATTGTAGAAATGGTAGAGAGGAATAGTACCTACAGCACTATCGCTATATTTTTCGGCTGATTTAGCATTTTCTATAGCTTGCGGATAGTCTTGAAAAAGATAGCAGAGAAATAGCTTGTGAAAATAGACCGATCGACAAAGATTTTGAGCATTCGCCTCTCGATGCAGGGGTAACATTTTTGTTTCGTCATAGTTTTCACCGATTAAAAGGCATTTATCTTCAGACTGTCCCATCAAGTTCAATAAAACCTGTCGATTGAGTTGGTTATAGTAATATGATGTTTCTTGCTTCAGTTGGCTGATGGTATTACTGTACATTGCCATCTCTGCCTCTACTTTTGCCAATTCCTTCCCCAATACATAGGAATGGTAGGAGTATACGCAGGCCGAATAAGCTGCATATTCTAAATCTCCAGTTTCTAGGGCGATCGAGTAAGCATTCTGCAAAGGGTTTAAAGTTTCCCTAAGATGTTCTTTCCAATGTTTGACAAAGTAATTAACAATAAATATGGTTCTGGCTGTGAGTTCTTTAGTATTAAATTTATCTAGTAACAATATAGCAAGTTGCCCAAATTTATAACCAGTCTCAATGTCTCCTACGGTTTCCCCAGACAGAATTAGTCCGTAAGTAGCATAGGCAGAAGAAGACACAGAAGTATTCCCATATTTAATTGATAACTTTACCTGTTTAAACGCTATTAACGGTAGCAAGTCAGGTGAAGCAAAATGGGCAGCAGAAACTACACTTGATAGGATACGCATCGCTGCTAGCTTATAAGGATCAGTCATCAATGGTAGGTCGATTAAGTCCTCAACTCGCTTTCCTGCTAAACTTAACTTAGTCTTCACCAGTTCAAGAAAAATATTTAATTTTGTGGGTTTTTTGGGAAAGCGAATCCCCAACAACTTTAATACTGAAAGTGCCGTATATATCGCTTCTAACGGTTGGTTTTGTGCTGTATAAGCTGGAATTTTGACTTCATAGACTTTCACTTTGTCGAGCAATGAAGTAGCTTGTTGAAGCACAATGTCAGCCAATTTTTCCATTTCCTCCACGTGGCCACTCAAGATAGCAGCTTCTACTGTTTCCACATACAGTGCTAGACTTAGGTCATACTGACGAAGCCAACTATCTGCACTCAGGCAATTTATACCAATGCTTAAGTAATTCCAGGCCGGTTTCCAAGCTGCTGATGCCTTCGCTTTTTTGCCAGCAATCAGATTTAATTGAGCAAGTTTATCTTTTTCTAACTGAACGTCAATTGCTTCTATACTGAAGTTTAGTTGATTGACAATATCAAAAATCTTTTGTTGGAGTACCTGTGGTGGTGTATTTTGTAACAACAGTTGCCCAACTTTCCAGTGAACCGCTTGCTTGTCGTCTGGGGGAATTAGGGAATAGGCTGCTTGCTGGATGCGATCGTGAGCAAATTTATAAATAATTTTTAATCCCTTGGTATCTCTGTCTGTTTTTAGGAATTTGTAATCATCCCCAATGGGTAATATCAACCCTGCTTGAATAGCATTCCACAATTCATCAGCCGTTTGTTTTTGAGAATTTTCATTAATAATGGAAAGGGTTGGCAAATCAAATTGGTTGCCAATGCAAGCGGCTAATCGTAAAACTTTTTGTGCTGAATCTGATAAGGTTTGAATTTTATCTGCGATGAACTCAACAACGTTATCAGTAATATTCCTAGTTATAATTTGCTCTAAATCCCAATCCCAAGCCCCAGCATTAGTATCAAATTTCAGCAATTGCTCGGTATAAAGCGACTTGAGAAACTCTTTGATAAAAAACGGATTTCCTTGTGTTTTTTGCCAAACTAAATAAGCTAATTTTTGCGCCTGGATGCTATCGGTTTTCAGCGTATCCGCAATGAATTCATTAACCTGGTTTAAATTTAGGGGTGAAACGGAGAGATGATTAATTACAACTCCCTGCTTTTTCATCTCAGATAAAGTCAGCATTGCAGGATGAGTTGCAGTGACTTCGTTATCTCGATAAGCTCCAATTACAAACAGATATTGAGTAGTAAAATCGGTCATTATCAACTGAATCAATTGCAGGGTAGCGCTGTCTGTCCATTGAAGGTCGTCTAGAAATAGGACGAGGGGATGTTCTTTTTGGCAAAAAACTCGAATAAAGTTTTGAAAAGCTAAATTAAACCGATTTCTTGCTTCTGTTGCAGGTAATTCGGGGACGGGATTCTGTTTGCCAATAATCAGTTCTACTTCGGGAATAACATCAATAATAATTTGTCCGTTGATTCCTAATGCACGTCGAATCTTCTCTCGCCACTGTTGTAATTGGGGTTCAGTTTCGGTGAGTAGTTGTCGCACCAATTCTTGGAAGGCAGCGACTAAAGCTTGATAGGGAATATCGCGTTGCAACTGGTCAAATTTACCTGCAATAAAGTAGCCGCTTTTTTGAGTGATGAGCTTATACAATTCCTGAACTAAAGCTGATTTCCCAATACCAGAGTATCCCGAAATTAGCATGAGTTCAGTTTGTGTCTCTACGGGCAGATTTTGTGACTGAGTTGTCGTTGGGTTACTCAGGTTATTTGCTAAACGAGCCCCTACTTGTTTTTCTTGTCCCGACGCTACGCGCTCAAATGCACTCAATAAGGACTCAATCTGTGATTCTCTCCCGTACAGTTTTTGAGGAAGTTGCAATTGAGGAGAAATATCTTGGTATCCCAAGAAAAAAGGTTGAAATTTACCATTTATAAATTGAGCAAGACAAGTTTTTAAATCCGTCTTGATTCCCCAAGCACTCTGATATCTATCTTCCGCATTTTTTGCCATTAACTTCATGACAATTTCTGAGATAGTCACGGGAATTTCTGGATTAATTTCATGAGGTGGAGTGGGTTGTTTGGCAATATGGCAATGAACTAACTCAAGTGGATCGACGGATTCAAAAGGCAACTGGTTGGTTAGCAGTTCATAGAAAGTAACGCCAAGAGAATAAAAGTCGGTGCGGTAGTCTAGTAAGCGATTCATCCTGCCTGTTTGTTCTGGAGATATATAAGCCAATGTCCCTTCTAGAAGATTAGGACTTGTGAGGCTGGGATTCTCTTGGGAGAGGATGGTAGATAAGCCAAAGTCAATAATTTTTAATTGTCCTGTTTGAGGATTCAAGACAATATTAGATGGATTGATATCTTTGTGAATGACATTTTTTTGATGAACTTTGCCTAACGCATCTGTGATTGGGAGGGCAAGGTGGAGAAAATCTAGTACAGCATAGGGACGACCTGACTGCACGATTTTTAAGGACTCTCCTCCAAAATCCTGTAACAACATGACTTGTGTGTTTTCGTATTGTCGCAGTTCGTAGGCTTTAATCGTTTCCTCTAGGTTGAGACGGCGAGTGATTTCGTATTCCTGGTGATAGCGGTAGAGTTCGGCTGGTGTGGGGTAATCCTCTTTGAGGAGTTTCAAAATCAAAGGTTGCTGATTTGATTTGAGGATGCCTCGGTATACGATGGAATTAGCACTTTCGTAGATTTGGTTGACAATTGTGATATCTGGCAGTGAAATCATGTTGGGAATTATTGCTGCCTAAAAAAGTTGACTATACAAATAAATATAACATGGCGAGGAGCGGGTGAGAACAGCCGTACACTCGCTCCGAATATAAATCCTTGCCTTACCAGCCCCTACAACTCCCGATCTTTATATTATTGCTTTTTTCCTCTGGACTTACTTACGCTAGGGAGCATCTCAATGAAAGCAGCCCTCCGCTAGAAATTGGAGTTAGGAGTCAGGAGTCAGGAGTCAGGAGAAAAGAGGAAGAAGGAAGAAGGAAGGAAGGAGCCAGAAGAAGTGTTTTTACAAATATGAGATGCTCCCCTTACGCTATATGTAGGGTACAAGTGTACTGGCACTTGAAGCGTCTAGCTACTGGGCGATCGCCACAACTGAAAAATCTCGGAACGGACAATAATTAATGATAAAATAGCTTAAGGATTCAGCTCCCCAATTGTGGTAATCTGACAACAATCCACTTTCCTTCTCTATCGAGTGCGTGCAGCTATGCGAATCGGTAAAATTTTACAAAAGTTTCTGCTTTTCACCATAGCGTTATTTTTCGCAGTATCGCTGTTGATTAAAGTTACTAAATTTCACAATTATTTCGGCATCAACCGCGCCGATACCGAAGTGAAAGTTGTTGCCCTCACCTACGACGACGGGCCCTATCCTCCCTATACAAATCAGCTTTTAGATATCTTAGACCGCTATCAAATTAAAGCAACTTTTTTTGAAATCGGCCGCAATATTGAGAAACATCCAGAAATCGTGAAAATGATTGTCGCGAGGGGAGATGAGTTGGCAAACCATTCATACTCTCACAAAGATATGATGTTTAAACCCCAGGAATTTTTGCTGTCTGAGATTGAAAAAACGGACAAACTTTTGCAGGAAGTTGGGGTTAAGCAAGATAGTATCAGTTTTCGGCCACCTTGGGGTAGGCGATTTATAGTTTTGTCTTATTTGCTATCCCAAATGCACAAAAAACTGATTATGTGGGATGTGGATTCCCAAGATTATGAAAAAACACTCACGGCGGAAGATATCGCAAATCGGGTGATTAAAAATGTGCGATCGGGTTCGATTGTGGTGATGCACGACGGCGGGGGCGATCGCTCGAAAACCGTAGCAGCAACTGAGATGATTGTCAAGGATTTGCAGTCGAAAGGTTACGAGTTTAAAACTGTTTCTGAGTTGTTGAAATAGCAGTAGGGTGCGTCAGCCACAATTATTTTCGCGACCAATCAACAATCTCATACTGACGCACCAGGGAATAATATCATGTCCGATCGAGCGATTAAAAGGGCGGGTTTTAGAGATTGTCAATTATTGGCAGATATTTTTTGTGAGGGGAGCCCCTACCGTATTAGGGGTAATCGACCGGACATAATATAAATGGTGCTTGATACTCCCCATGCCGTGCATGCGAGGGGATTCTTGAAGAACCCAGAGTCGGATTTTCAAAGGCGCTATCAATTCGCCGCTACTGATTCTGCTAAGATCTAATCCTAGCTTTATCGCTACTTTTCTGATAATGTTTGCTGCGCCGTTGCCATCAGCATTTATTTTCGTACCATCGGCTGAACGATACAGTCCACGAGTTATTCTTTTTCCTGATTCTTTCCACCCTTCAGTTTTTTCACCGAACGCAGGCAGCGAATCATTATCGAGAAAGCTGGCTTTTGAGGTATATGCTTCTTCAGTTTCTAGGAACTTAATTTTGTACTGATGACACAACTGAAGTATTCTCTCTTTTAGCCGACCCGTAGGAATTTGCACAAATTTTTGATTAGTCTTTTGACCCATATTGGCATTTTGTTTTTGCTCTTTATTCCATCCAAATACTACCGTTTCTATCCCATTCTTAAGGCAGTGATCGATTACAATCCTTGCTGCTTTGTTGACTGCATCTCTAACTTGTCGATTCCTTTTTTCGGTAATCCGGGCTAACTGGTTTGACCAGAACCCCTGTGGTCGGTTCTCTTTCAGCACAGAGATTCGCTTGTTGTACCACTGATTCAAAGACTTTAGATGTCGTCCATCAATAATAAAAGAAGTCCCTACATTAGATACGCCTGTTAACCAATTATTAATTCCATTATCTAACCCCAGGACACTTCCGGGAAGCACAGCACTACCAAGCTGCTCCTCTGTTCGATATACAAACTCGGCGTAAAAACAGCGATTTCTGGGAAGAATCCGAATTTCAACCAGTTTCTTGTAGTCCAAGTTTGACGGCATCGGCAAGAAAAATTCTCCGATTCCAAACCAAAGCTTGACTTTACTACCTAGTGGGAACCGTAACAACCCGTTTTTGAGTTTGACATCCGCGATCGGGAATGTCACTAATTTCAGAGAATCTTTTCTGTATTTTGGTAGCTTTGGGTGCTGCGTAACAGTCCCAGATTTGATTCCCAATAGCCGCCCAATGTATGAACTGAAGGATTCAGCGACACTGGTTAAAGTTTGCTGTGCGACATGGGAATACAGAGCCTTAAAATGCAAATTCGATTTAAACATTTTATGGAAATCATATTTCCCAGGGATTTTGCCAGTTTTGAAATACAACTGACGACCGTAGTACAAGGCGCAGTTTGCTAGCTTGTTTGATTCACCACAGACAAACTCTAAAATTGCTTTCAGACTGAAATCAGCATTAATTAAGTTTTGCTGGCATCCGTAATTAGACATTTTTTTGATTTTCGATATACTGCTTGACCACTGATAGTGGCGCACCGCCAACTGTTGCAACAAAGTAACTATTCGTCCACAGAGTTGGCAGTCTGCTTTTTAACCAAGGAAATTCCTGTCTCAACAGTCGAGATGAACGTCCTTTCAAATATCGGATCAACTTGGCAATCCCGAATTGTGGGTCTACTCCTACTAAAACATGAACATGATCTGGCATTACTTCCATTTCTATTAGTTCGGCGTTGAATTCAGTGCAAACTTCTTGTAAAATCGCTTTCAGGCGAACATCTACACCGTTAATCAACACAGATCTACGATACTTTGAACACCACACAATATGATAATTGCAGCAGTAGGTTACATGGCTGTTGGATTTTAGTTTTGTTTTCATATTTACAGTATATACCAACCAACCTGTATATTGTGTGTCGAAATATAAAGAATTGTTCAAGGCGGTTGAAACCGCTACCGACTTTTCCCCGTGTCTAAAGCCAGGGGCCCGGCGGGCTCGTTTTCCGGTCAGAATTAGACTTTTCGTGGCGCTTGAAAATTTCACACCTGACGCACCCTACCACAATCAAGAACAATCAATAACCCAGATAGTTTGCCACGTAATTAGCAATTTTTATGCTGCTGCCCGATCGCCCCATTCTCTCCAAACCATTTTGAATGCAACTGGCTAAATATTTATCATCTTGCAAAGTGCGATCGACTGCCAAAGCAGCTTCCTTCATAATATCAGAGTTCGCTGGTTGGGTGCCAATAACTTGCACCGAATCACCTAAAAGCCGATTTTGAGCCTCCGCAAATCTATAAGTAAATGCAGGGCCGTTTCCCGGTACTGCAATTACAGGTTTTCCCAAGCCCACAGCTTGTTCGACAGCAGTTCCAGTCATCCCAATTACTAAACTAGACTGCTGCAAAATATCGGCGAAAGCATCGGCCCAGCACATCACTTCTAGTTCTTCTAATTTGTGTTCGCTAAAAGACGGTTTGATTGCTGGAAAAATGAGCTTACCCGATCGCATTTGCCATCCGCATCGCGCCGCAATATCCTCTAATTGAGGCATTAAAGCCGGAACTAAAGCTGCCCGAAACTGCACTGGTACAGTAGAGTTACTAGCAATTTCTTTAACCAGTTCCAGCAGCAAAACGAGGTTGTCGGTGGCTTCCGGGAGGCGAGAACCGGGGAGAAGGGCGATAGTCTGAACTCCGGGCATTAACTGCAAATCTTTGCCCGTAGAATTGAGGTTGTCCATGACAGGATTGCCGACAAACTGAGCTTTTTTTAAACCCTGTCGGTTTAAGTCAGCAGCAGTCAAAGCATCTCTAGTAAAAACCGCCAGACATTTCTGTGAGCAAAGCAACTGCCACAAGATTAAACCCAAATCGACTCGCCCCTCGTAATAACTAGAATGGGCCGATAGAAAAATTATATAGGGGCGGTTGCTGGCATGGGCGATCGCCCCGGCGACAATATCCCCAGTGGCCACCACCAAATCGCAGTGGCGCGAATGCCTCCAAACAGCCTGCAATTGCTGCCAAGTCAAAGCAATCAGCCCCGCCCCAATATCTTTGAGGAAAAACAGGGGATTCATGTAAAAAACTCCCCCAGACGGCATTTGACTGGTGGGCCCAATAATTGGCACGGTCGATCGGCGGTAAGCAGCCCCGTCACCTACAATCGGCATGGCCGAAACATCAACATCCGCGCCAGATACTCTCAAAGCTTGGAGAATTTGACAGTTAATCGCGTCTTCCCCGTGGCCGTTGCTGAGGAAAAGTATCCCCTTCGATTTCATAAAATCCAATCAAGATCAGGCTTTTTAAACTCATTTGCGCGATCGCTACCTGCCGACAGGCTACGATTTTGTTACTCTAATTTAAATACATTGTGGAAGTGAAACAGCGTGAATATTGAAATTGGGCGGGGCAAAAGTGCTCGCCGAGCTTACGGCATAGATGAAATCGCGCTTGTACCAGGACAGCGCACGCTCGATCCTAGTTTGGCAGATACTCGCTGGCAGATTGGCGGGATCGATCGAGAAATCCCGATCATCGCCAGCGCAATGGACGGAGTAGTCGATGTCCGCATGGCCATTTTGCTGTCGGAATTGGGAGCAATGGGCGTGCTCAACCTAGAAGGAATTCAAACCCGCTATGCCGACCCCCAGCCAATATTAGAGCGCATCGCGAGTGTCGGCAACCACGAATTTGTTTCTCTGATGCAGGAACTCTATGCCGAACCCATCAAGCCAGAATTAATCGAGCTCAGAATTAAAGAAATTAAAGCAGGAGGAGGGATTGCCGCCGTCAGCGGTACACCGGCTGCTGCGAGCAAATACGGCCGGGCGGTTGCTGAATCTGGAGCCGATATATTTTTTGTGCAAGCAACAGTAGTCTCGACAGCTTTCCTTTCCCCTGAATCAATCTCATCTTTAGATTTGACACAATTCTGTCAAGAGATGCCGATCCCAGTAATTTTGGGTAACTGCGTGACCTACGAAGTCGCCCTGAATTTAATGAAAACTGGCGCTGCGGGCATTCTCGTGGGCATTGGGCCGGGGGCTGCTTGCACATCTAGGGGCGTATTGGGTGTCGGCGTGCCCCAAGCCACAGCGGTAGCAGACTGCGCCGCCGCGCGGGACGACTACTATCGCGAAACTGGCAAATACGTGTCGGTGATTGCTGACGGCGGTTTAATTACCGGCGGCGATATCTGCAAGTGCATTGCCTGCGGCGCCGATGGAGTGATGATTGGTTCGCCCTTTGCCAGGGCCGCCGAAGCTCCTGGCCGCGGCTTTCACTGGGGGATGGCGACTCCCAGCCCGGTTTTGCCGCGCGGCACTCGCATTCGCGTGGGGACTACGGGTACTGTGGAGCAAATTTTGCGGGGGCCTGCGGTGCTAGATGACGGTACGCACAACTTGCTCGGAGCTCTGAAAACTAGTATGGGTACCTTGGGCGCTAAGGATATTAAGGAGATGCAGCAAGTGGAAGTGGTAATTGCTCCTTCTCTGCTGACTGAGGGTAAAGTCTATCAAAAAGCTCAGCAGTTGGGCATGGGTAAGTAGATTTACCGATCGAATACCAGCATACCTTGACAAAATTTGTTCAATAGTCTCGAAATTTACAGAATATTGTGGAATTATCGAGAAGGAGATGTCACAATAGAAGAAGCGGAGACGCATGTTTCCGTTCACTCCTCACACCACACTCCGCCCGGACTACTGTTCGGGCGGTTCCTTTTTTGCCGGAAATCTTGGCTCTTGCTTACTAGATACAGAACTGAGGCTTTTAGCTCCGGAGAGGGGAGAGTGGGAGAGTGGGAGAGTCTGGGAGTGGGAGAACTTTTCTTCTACATAAGTGCATTCTGCGGGAGCATCTCATATTTGTAAAAATACTTCTTCTGGCTCCTTCCTTCTTGTGGCTCCTTCCTTCTTCCTCTTTCCTTCTGCCTCCTGCCTCCTGCCTCCTGCCTCAAAACTCCAATTTCTAGCTTGGCCGCAAAGGTGAGATGCTCCCCATTCTGCCTTCGGAAACATAAGTGCCTTCGGAAACATAAGTGCCTTGTTCCTTCAGAAACCTTGTCCCTTCTTCCTTCTACCGTCTTCCCTCTTCCTTCTACCGTCTTCCTTCTTCCTTCAGAAGCCTTCTGTTAAAATCGTTGACGCAAGTGGTTACATTTTTTGCTAAACTTGTTATCCGAGAAATAGTATTTACAAGGATGGCTAGGGATGTCAGCAGCCGCGCAAGTAACCGACTCTACCTTTAAGCAGGAAGTGCTCGATAGCGAAGTTCCAGTTCTAGTGGATTTTTGGGCTCCCTGGTGCGGGCCCTGTCGGATGGTGGCGCCCGTCGTAGACGAAATTGCCCAGCAATATGAAGGGCAGGTCAAGGTAGTAAAAGTTAATACCGACGAGAATCCTAACGTGGCCAGCCAATACGGTATCCGCAGCATTCCGACGCTGATGATATTTAAGGGCGGTCAACGTGTGGATATGGTGGTTGGGGCAGTTCCGAAAACTACTCTGGCCAACACTCTGGAAAAGTACATTTAACTGAACTGCGAGCGGTTTCGCGCTGTTCTTTTTGGGCCGCGAAAGCTAACTCCCTTCAGAACCGGGGCAAAGCTACGGGAAAAGTTATTAGTGGCCAGCAGGGCAATTTGCTGGTGGCTATTGGCTTCTAACTTGGGCTTGCCCCTTAATTTTTAGTAGCGACAATTTGTTATCGTTTCGGAAAAATTCATGATTCGTTCTGGGTCAGGTCAAGGTTTTGAGTCCCTCCAAGCTGAAGTGATGGATTTGCTCGATCGCTTGCCAATGTTGAAGCACTCTGAGTGGATCGAACGATCGCTCTCTACCATAGTGCAAATGGCCAGAGAGGATCTCGATCGGCTAGACTTGAAGATTATTGCGGCGTCGCTCCGAGATATGGAGAGCGCTTTTGAGATGTTTTATCCTTACCGCCACGTTCGCAAAATTGTGATTTTTGGTTCGGCGAGGGTGTCACCGCAATCTGCAGAATATTTGATGGCCAGAGACTTTGCGCGCGCGATGGCCGAGCAGGGGTTTATGGTGATTACTGGCGGCGGCGGGGGAATTATGCAGGCGGGGAACGAGGGGGCGACGGCTGAACGTTCTTTTGGGCTGAACATTCAGTTACCTTTCGAGCAGAGTTCTAATCCTTTCATTGCCGGCGATCCCAAATTGCTCAATTTTAAATATTTTTTCACTCGTAAGTTATTTTTTCTCCGGGAGAGCGATGCTTTAGCTCTGTTTCCGGGCGGTTTTGGCACTCTGGACGAGGCTTTTGAGTGTCTGACTTTGACTCAAACTGGCAAGTTCGGGCCGGCTCCTTTGGTATTGATCGATCGACCGGGAGGAGATTATTGGCTTGATTGGAATTATTTTGTGCAAAAACAATTGCGGGGCCGGGGTTTGATTTCAGCCGACGATCGCAGCCTGTATACGATTACTGACGATGTAAATGTCGCTTGCGAGGCGATCGGTAGTTTTTATCTGGTTTATCACTCCTGCCGCTACGTGCGCGAAAAATTGGTAATTCGCTTGAAAACAGAGCTTTCTGAGGAGAATGTCGATCGGCTAAATGCTGATTTTAGCGATATTGTTGTCACCGGAAAAATTGAAAAAAGTCAAGCTTTGGAACCGGAAATTGGAGATGCAACTTTCGATCTGCCGCGCCTGACTTTGCATTTCAACCAGCGGGATTTAGGGCGGCTTTATCAGCTAATTGCTGCTATTAATCAAATGGGTGCAGCTTCGCCGGAAGCCGCGCATCCAGCACAAAAGTAGTTATTAGTCATTAGTCATTAGTCATTAGTCATTAGTCATTAGTCATTAGTCATTAGTCATTAGTCATTAGTCATTAGTCATTAGTTATATCATATCCGGTCGATTACCCTTCATCAGGTAGGGGCGGGTTCACCAACAATATCTGCCAATAATCTCCAATCTCAAAAACCCGCCCTGCCCGGATATTATGGTCAATCGAGCGGACATGATATTATTAGTTATTAGTCATTAGTTATTAGACTTGTAGGGTGCGTCAGGCTGTCGTTATAGAGCGATTATTAATGGTTTAGACCTCAGACGCACCCTACTATATGTGTGAGTTGCGTAAGTCCTAACAAGTAAAAAATCAAGTGTAAAATGTATGGCTTACAGCGATTTTAGTTTGGCAAGCGTCAAAAAAGCTTTGAATTTAACTATTTCGCAGAGGCAAGATTTGTTTTCTGCCGTACCTGCTTTAGAATGCAGCAATCATTTAACAGAAACTTTAGCTTATAATGTTCCTTTTGCTCTGGCGAGTAATACGGAAAAATCACGCTCAGAAATGATTATTACGCCGATTTTGCTGGAACTTACCAAACAGTTTCCCGATCGCATTAGTTTGTTTTCGGGAGTTGATTTTACGGTTGACAGCGACTTGGGATTAAACGGCAGTTGCGATTTTCTGATCAGTCGATCGGTAGAGTTCCTGATTGTTAGCGCGCCGGCGATTTTAATCGTTGAGGCTAAAAAGGAAAATATTAATGCTGGGTTGGGTCAGTGCGTAGCGGAAATGTATGCAGCTCAACTGTTTAACGAACGGGAAGGAAATCAGGTATCGAGGATTTATGGGGTTGTGACAACGGGAGAAATTTGGAAGTTTTTAATGCTGGAAGGGCAATCAGTTAAAATAGATTTATTGGAGTATTTTTTGAATCAGGTTGATAAAATTTTGGGAATTTTAGCGCTCGGAATTCAAAATGGGTAATTGGGAATTGGGCATTGGGAATTGGGAATTGGGCATGGTAATAGGTAAGCAGTAAAAACAAATCTAAAATCTAAAATCGTATGACTCAATATGCTCGACATCCTGCTAATTGCAACTTTAGGATTTCTCGGCAGTTTCGGTCACTGCGCGGGGATGTGCGGCCCGCTGACAATGGCGTTTTCTATTTCTAATTCCCGCAACGATAAATTAGCTGCTTTCCGCTTTCATTTGCTGCTAAATTTGGGGAGAATTGCTGCTTACGCTTTGGTTGGTGCTGCAATTGGCGGACTGGGTTCGGTGTTAATTGCTGGCGGACTTTTGGCAGGTACGGGTAGCGAATTGCGGCGGGCGATCGCACTTCTAACGGGCACGATGCTGATTTGGTTTGGAGTAGGGCAAATTAAACCGAACTTGCTGCCGCGATTGCCGCTGCTGCACCCAATGTCGCACGATCGAGTCGGACAAGCAATGAGCAAGCTTTCGGCACAAAAAAACTGGTGGGTGCCGATTGCTTTGGGTTTGCTTTGGGGTTTGATTCCCTGCGGTTTCCTCTATGCGGCGCAGATTAAGGCGGCGGAAACGGGAAATTCGGTTTTGGGTGCGACGACGATGCTGGCTTTTGGACTCGGCACCTTGCCAACTATGCTGGGAGTGAGTTTTTTTGCTGGCAGATTGAGCGCGGACAAGCGCAGTCAACTGTTTCGGATGGGTGGTTGGGTGACTGTGGCGATCGGGATTCTTACCTTGCTGCGAACCGATGAAATGGTCGATTTTACCGGTCACGCAGCGCTGCTGTGCTTGATGCTAGCACTGTTGGCGCGTCCGGTTAGCAAGTTTTTGCCGCAACTGCTGCGCTACCGCCGCGCCTTGGGTGTGGGCGCGTTTGTCCTAGCAGTCGCCCACACGTTTCATATGCTGGATCATACGCTGCAATGGAATTTTGATGCTGTGTCTTTCATGTTGCCGCAGCACCAGTTGGGAATGGCGGCTGGGATGCTGTCGCTGCTGTTGATGGTACCTGCGGCGGTTACAAGTGTCGATCGTATTCAAAATTATTTAGGCAAGCTGTGGCGAATGCTTCACCTGTTAAGCGTTCCAGCTTTCTTGCTGTGCGCTGTACACGCGGCACTCATCGGTTCGCACTATCTCGGCGGTTTTGAATGGAAGTTGCACAATCAACTGCTGACAGCGGTGTTAGCGGTGGTTGTGGTATTAGTTATGTTTGTGCGATCGCGTTTATTTTGGTCAATTTTATCACTACAAAATTTCTATGTTTCGCCTGTCAAACCAAAGTAAAAGTTTGGGATTGTTAGTTTTTTTGGGATTGCTAGTTGAAGCAGCAATTCCCAGTGCGCTGCAGTTAAATTCGATTTCAGTTTTGGCGCACGAAGTCGAAGTATCCGGAGATGTAGCCGCTACCTTTCACCTAGAACCCAACCACAACCCCCGCGCCGGACAGCCTGCGAGAGTGTGGTTTGCGCTAACTCGCAGGGGCGGTCAAATTATCCCACTAGAGCAGTGTAATTGCAAATTAGCGGTTTATCCGAAAAATCGTAAAGATGGGGATAAGCCGCTGATGCAGCCGCCTTTAAAAGCCATATCTGCGGAAAAATATCAAGGAATACCGGGAGGTGATATCGTGTTTCCCAATGGTGGGATGTACGAACTTGAATTGACCGGAACAGCCAAAAATAAAGCTAATTTTAAACCCTTTAAACTGACTTATACAGTCACGGTTCGCTAAGATAATATTTCCATCACCGAACATAAATCTTGTAGGGGCGGGTTCACCGACAATAAATGCCTAAAACCCACAATCTCATAAACCCGCCCCCACCCAACGACAAAGCATAATCTACCTATTTTAACATACAAAAAAATACAACCGAAATCTGTATAAAACATTAAAAATTGCCAACTCTACAAAATGTCACAAATTTTTACACTACATTATAACCAGTGTCCATTATGGAATTTGTGCAAGCTAGCCTCTCTTGAACTGACCAAAGGATATAACGATGGATATCTTATCTAACACCGTGGCGCTATCACGGATGCAATTTGCGCTAACCGCCATATTCCATATGCTGTGGCCAGTTCTGACTACGGGAATGGGAATTTATCTGGTAATTGTTGAAGGAATGTGGCTTAAAACTCGCAATCCCGACTACTACCATCACGCTCGGTTTTGGTCTAAACTCTACGTCCTCAACTTCGGTATTGGAGTAGCTTCAGGAATTCCGATGGAATTTCAGTTTGGCACGAATTGGGCACCATTTTCCGAAGCAGTTGGTGACTTTTTTGGCAGCATTTTAGGCTTTGAAGCTTCAATGGCATTTATGCTAGAAGCCGGCTTTTTAGGCATTATGCTGTTTGGTTGGGAGCGCGTTCACCCGATCGTCCATTATTTCGCTACAATCATGGTAGCCTTCGGCGCTAACCTATCCACAGTCTGGATTTTAGTCGCTAACTCTTGGCTGCAAACTCCTGCGGGAGGAGAAATGGTCAATGGCAAATTTATTGTCAGCGATTACTTTCAAGCAATTATGAACCCGTTCGCATTAAACAGCATTCTCCATATGTTTTTTGCGACGTTAGAAACTTCGCTGTTTGTCATTGGGGGAATTAGCGCTTGGTACATTCTCAATAAGCGCAACCAAGCCTTTTTTTCCAAGTCTTTAAAAATTGCCATAGCGACAGCTATCGCCGTTGCACCTTTGCAGATATACATCGGACATTTGAGCGCCGAACAAGTTTATCACTATCAACCCACTAAATTAGCAGCAATCGAAGCTAAGTGGGAAACCTCACCAGCGGGAGAGTCAGCCGATTGGACTTTGCTAGCTTTGCCTAATGAAAAAGCCCAAAAAAATGACTGGGAAATTAGCGTACCCAATGGCTTAGGATACGTTCTGGAATTCAAACAAAAACTCTCCGAACCCGTACTCGGATTGAAGGAATGGAAGCCAGAAGATAGACCGCGAATGGTGGGTTTAATCTACTATTGTTTTCGCATCATGTCCGGGATTGGATTCTTCTTTTTAGGACTGATGCTATTCAGTATAATTCAGTGGATGCGAGGCAAACTTGCTGCTGAAAATATTAGCAGTCAACCTTGGCTGATGCGCGCTTGGGTATTAGCTGCTCCCCTGGGATACATTGCTGTAGAATCCGGTTGGATTGTGCGCTGTGTCGGCAGACAACCGTGGGCTTTATACGGGCAAATCCGCACTGCTGACGCGGTGTCAAACATCCCCGCCAGCAATGTTTTAACTTCTCTCAGTTTCTTTGCAGTTATTTACAGCTTTTTGTTTGTTTGTGCCTTGTATTTTGGCAGCAGAATTATCCGCAAAGGCCCTAATTTAAGTCTGCCTGTGCCAGGTTTAGACAATGAACCTGCAATCGAAAGTCAACCCGCAGAACACATTCCCGATCAACGTCCCGTAGAAGCACAACAATAGGAGATTGTATGCAAGCTTTGGAGCATTTTCTCCCACAAGTTTGGTTTGTAGTTTTAGCTTTGTTTCTCCTGCTATATGTCATGCTAGACGGTTTTGACTTAGGAGTAGGCATCCTGTCTCTGACTGCTTCCGACGAGGAACGCAGGGGCATTTTAATGACGAGTTTGGGCAACGTTTGGGACGCGAACGAAACTTGGCTGGTGTTGATGGGAGGCGCTTTATTTGGCGCATTTCCCCTGGCTTACGGCACGATTTTGACAGCGCTATATATACCGATTTGCATGATGCTTTTTGGTTTGATATTTCGGGCTGTAGCCTTTGAATTTCGCGAGCATTCTAATCGCAAATTATTCTGGAATTATGCCTTTGGTGCTGGCAGTTTTTTAGCAGCTTTAGCTCAAGGATTTGCCTTGGGTGCGGTGCTCGAAGGCATTGCGGTTGATGAAGCCGGTCACTTTGTGGGTACTACTTGGGACTGGCTGGATTGGCGATCGATCTTGGTTGCTTTGACGCTGATTCAAGGCTATGTTTTGATCGGTTCAACCTATCTAATTATGAAAACAGAAGGCGAACTGCAAACAAATCACTATCGCACGGCTAAAATTGCGGCGGTGACAACTTTAATCGGAGCGATTTTAATTACAATTGCCACTCCGATTTTTTACGAAAGTGCTAGATCCAGGTTGTTCGAGAAACCGCTAGTTTATGTCTTTGCCACGATTCCTTTGTTGGGAGTGCTATTGGTGGGACTGCTGCTGAAAAGTCTCGCAAGCAAGGAAGAACGAACGCCGTTTATCTGGACGATTCTGATTTTTTTGCTGACTTTCATCGGCTTGGGATTGATTGTTTTTCCCTACATTATTCCCTCGCAAATCACGATTTACCAAGCCGCAGCTTCGCCCAGCGCGCTGGTATTTATGATTGTCTTCATGGGCGTTCTGCTCCCGATTATGATTTTTTACAACATCTACAATTATGTTGTGTTTCGGGGTAAGGTTGTCGGCGGCCACTACGGGGAATAAAGCATAATACAACCGCAGATGCAGGCAAATGTACGCAGATATTATCAAGTTTATCTCCTGGTTTATCTGCGTATATTGGCGGTGAAAAATTACAAATTATTGTTTTCTGATATTATCAGAAATTACGCAACCATACTATACATAACATAGCGCAAATAGTGCGGAGTAGGCAAAGAAACTAATTTAGGATTAGCGATCGCACCTCATGCCACCTGAAAGTTGAGATTTGATATTTGAGATTGCTCGCACGGATGAGTCCGGGGCGGGCGATCGGGAGGCGCAGCTTTTTTCACGGGTACACGGATTAATCCGGGGGCTTGTGACTAAATTACTTTCGGTCAAATAATAGTTGATAAACATTGGGGAAAAATTACAGTTAATTCTGTCCCTAGCGAGGGTGCAGAGTTTGCGATCGCTATCTTTGTCAAATAATAAAATACAATGGAAGAGAAGGTTTTAATTTAACTGTTTTATAATAGAGGGTCAACAAGTTATGGATGCGATCGCCAATTTGTCAGGTTATCAGATTACAGAGCAACTTTATGTAGGTACACGCACCCTAGTCTATCGAGGCATCCGTACCCGTGACCAATACCCAGTCGTCCTCAAACTGCTGCGAAACGAATACCCCACCTTCAACGAGCTCATCCAGTTTCGCAACCAATATACCATTGCCAAAAATCTCGACTTCCCTCACATCGTCAAACCCCTGACGCTGGAAGTATACCACAATAGCTATGCCCTAGTAATGGAAGACTTTGGTGGAGTCTCCCTACCTACTTATCTAAAAACAGCAACAAATGAAACCCAACCATCTCAAGCTTTACCTTTAGCAGAATTTCTCCAACTCGCCATACAACTAACAGACATTATTCACTATCTCTACCAAAACCGAGTCATTCACAAAGATATTAAACCCGCTAATATTCTCATTAATCCCGACACCAAACAAATTCAACTAATTGACTTTAGTATTGCATCCCTCCTACCACGAGAAACCCAAGAAATCCAGAATCCGAATATTTTAGAAGGAACATTAGCCTATCTCTCCCCCGAACAAACAGGACGGATGAATCGAGGCATTGACTATCGTAGTGACTTTTATTCCCTGGGTGTGACCTTTTATGAATTGTTAACAGGGCAGTTGCCATTTATCTCTGATGATCCGATGAAATTGGTGCATTGTCACCTCGCCAAACAGTCGAAACCTATCCATCTAATAAATCCAGAAGTTCCCATAATTTTATCAAAAATTGTCAGTAAGCTGATGGCGAAAAATGCCGAAAAACGCTATCAAAGTGCATTAGGACTAAAGCACGATTTAGAAAATTGTTTATTTCAGTTACAAAAAACAGCCAAGATAGAAGATTTTGAACTCGGAAAGCGAGATATTAGCGATCGCTTTACTATCCCCGAAAAGCTCTACGGTAGAAAAAAAGAAGTTGAGCAACTATTAGCTGCCTTTGAGCGAGTCAGCCTGGGAGCAACAGAAATGATGCTAGTAGCAGGTTTTTCGGGAATTGGGAAAACCGCCGTTGTCAATGAAGTTCATAAACCCATTGTCCGTCAGCGCGGTTATTTTATCAAAGGCAAATACGATCAATTTCAACGCAACATTCCCTTCAGTGCCTTTGTGCAAGCCTTCCGCGACTTAATGGGTCAATTGCTATCAGAATCGGATACCCAACTGCAAACATGGAAAACCCAGATTTTAGCAGCAGTGGGAGACAGCGGACAAGTCTTGATTGACGTGATTCCTGAGTTAGAAGGCATAATTGGCGCTCAACTTCCTGCAACAGAATTGTCAGCAAGTGCCTCCCAAAATCGCTTTAATCTGCTAATGCAGAAATTTGTGCAAGTTTTCACGAGCAAAGAACATCCTTTAGTGATGTTTTTGGATGACTTGCAATGGGCGGATTCAGCATCCCTGAATTTGCTACAATTATTGATGCTCGATACAGGATATTTATTAGTATTGGGGGCATATCGAGATAATGAAGTTTGGCCCGTGCATCCATTTATCTTAAGAGTGGATGAGATAGTTAAAACGGGGGCAACAGTGAATACAATTACTTTGGAACCGTTAAGCGAACTAGATATGAATTTGTTGGTGGCGGATACGCTGAATTGCGAATCATCACTTGCCCAACCTTTGACAACATTAGTCTATCTAAAAACTCAGGGTAATCCTTTCTTTGCAACTCAGTTTCTCAAGACATTACATGACGAGCAGCTAATTAGCTTTAACTGGGAGATTCGGCATTGGCAGTGTGATATTGCCCAAGTGAAAGCCTTAGCTATCACTGATGATGTCGTTGAATTCATGGCGTTGCAATTGCAGAAGCTGCCCAAAGGAACTCAGTATGTTCTCACATTAGCTGCTTGTATAGGATCACAGTTTGATTTGAATACGTTAGTAATTGTCAGTGAGAAATCTGCTGGAATGATGGCTACGGCTTTATGGAAAGCATTACAGGAAGGTTTGGTGATTCCCACGACCAAAATCTATAAGTTCTTTACCGAATCGGATAGTGATGAAGTTTTCAAGGCTTCAGCTAATCCAACTTATCGATTTTTACACGATCGCGTCCAGCAAGCCGCATATTCGCTAATTCCCGATTCACAGAAAAAAGCAACGCATCTCAAAATCGGACAATTACTTCAGCAAAATTCTTCAAAAATAGAGCTAGAGGAAAAACTGTTTGATATCGTCGGGCATTTGAATCGAGGAATTGAGTTAATCACCCAAGCGAGCGAACGGGAAGCCTTAGCTCAACTTAACTTAGAAGCCGGTTGTAAAGCCAGAAATTCAACCGCCTACACGGCAGCCAGAGTTTATCTGCAAACAGGCATTGATCTACTAACAGCCAACTGCTGGCAAAGCCAGTATGAATTAACCCTGAACCTCTATGTTGCGGCTGCCGAAGCTGCCTATTTGAATGCTGACTTTGACAGCATGGAAGAGATAGCAGCACAAGTGTTGCAAGCAGCCCAGACAATCTTAGACAAAATCAAAATTTACGAAATTCAAATCGCTGCCGAGACAGCACAGAGCAAGTCACTAGAAGCCATTGCAGTAGCAAGAGATGCACTCTGGCAATTGGGCATTGAATTACCCACCGCACCTGACGAAGCCTTGATTAGCCAAGCGCTACAAGCCGTTGCTAGCCAACTCCAAGGTAGAACGATTGAGGAACTGGTGGATCTGCCTGTGATGAGTGCTCCTCAGACTCAGGCAGCTATGCCAATATTGGCCATGTTATTTGCACCCATTCTCCAGGGAATTCCAGGCTTAGTGCCCCTACTTAGCTCCACGATGGTAAGTTTATCGCTCTCCTTTGGGAATGCACCCGCATCGACGGTGGGCTATGCGATTCACGGACTTGTATTAAGTGCTTTTTTGGGAGAGGCAAAAACGGGCTATAGCTTTGGTAAATTGGCACTCTCATTGCTCGATCGGGTCAATTCACGAGAATTTAAGTGCATTACTCATAATATGTTTGGGGCATTTATTCAGCATCATCAAAATGCTATGAGGGCAGGGCTACCAACGCTGAAAGAGGGCTTTATAGCTGGCATGGAAACGGGCGATTTTCTTAACGCTGGCTACAACATAGCTACTTACAGCTACATCAACTTTTACGGTGGGGTAGAACTGGATACTTGGGAACCGGAACTGGCTGTCTACAGTGCTACCTTGGCTCAGGTGAAGCAATATTCGGCTCGGACTTATTTGCATATGGAGCGGCAGATGTTGCATAACTTGAGGGAAGTCGTCAACCAGCCGGATTGCTTAATCGGAACTGCCTATGATGAAACGGTGATGATTCCTAAGCACTATCAGGATCGTGAATTCAGTGCGATCGCTCTTGTCTACATTTACAAACTGCTGCTTGCCTACTCATGGGGCAATTATCCGGCTGCCTTAAACCACATTGGTCAAGTCAAGCCGTATGTGATGGCATTATCGGGATTGGTTCATGTTCCTGCTTTCCATTTCTATGCAGCCCTGACGCATCTGGCAGTGTTTTCCACACAGCCAGAAACCGAGCAAGCTGAAACTCTCGCCCTAGTGGAAACCCATCAAACGACTCTGCACCAGTGGGCGCAAAATGCTCCTATGAATCATCTGCATAAGTGGTATTTAGTTGAAGCAGAACGGCAGCGGGTTTTGGGTTACAAGGCCGATGCACTTTCCATGTACGATCGCGCGATCTCCCTCGCTAAAGAAAATCAATTTATCAACGAAGAAGCCCTCGCCAACGAACTAGCAGCGAAATTCTACTTGGAATGGGGCAAAGAAAAAGTAGCTCAAGCCTACATGATTGAAGCGTATTATTGTTATGCCCGCTGGGGAGCTAAAGCCAAAATAGACGATTTGGAAAAACGTTATCCTCGCCTACTCGGTATTATCCTTCAGCAAGCTCAATCCTTTAGTTCCTTTAAAGAAACGATCGCCCGGGGAACGATTACTTCTACTCACTCTTCTAGCAGCAACTCTGAATTTCTCGATTTGCCTACTCTGATCCAAGCCTCTCAAGCCATTTCTGGGGAGATTGAACTAGATAAACTCCTGACTACTCTTTTAAAAATAGCGATCGCGAATGCTGGCGCCACTAAGTGTGTCTTATTGCTCAAACAAAAACAGTATTTACAGGTAGCGGCGCTTGTAGCAGAGGGACAGGAACCTGAGCTATTACCATCAATACCTCTAGAATCAAGTAAGGATGTAGCAATTAGTTTGGTTAACACTGTCAAGCGCAGTTTGAAACCTTTGGTAATAGTTGATGCTAGGGTAAGTTCCCAGGTTGGGAGCGATCGCTATATTGAACAGCACCAGCCGATCAGTGTTCTTTGTATTCCAATTCTTAATCAAGGGCAGTTGATAGGAGTTTTCTATCTGGAAAATAACCTGACGGTTGGGGCATTTACGAGCGATCGCATTGAGGTGCTAAATTTGCTGGCTTCTCAAGCTGCTATTTCCTTAGAAAATGCCCGTTTGTATCAAGAATCTAAACAAGCATTTACAGATCTCAAGCAGGCACAAATAACAATAGTTCAAAGCGAAAAAATGTCAGCCTTGGGAAACTTAGTGGCTGGGGTGGCTCACGAAATTAATAATCCAGTTGGTTTTTTGGTTGGTAATATTCAACCCGCCTTAGATTATATCAAAGATTTGTTTGGATTGCTCGATTTGTATGAACAAAAATATCCGCAACTCGATCCAGAGATTCAAGAAGAAATCGAGAACATCGATCTGGAATACATCCGGGAAGATTTACCGAAATTAGTAGGTTCGATGCGGGAAGGCGTGAAGCGGATTCGGGATATTAGTACCAGTCTACGGACATTCTCCCGTGCCGATACCAACTATCCCGTAGCCTGCAATATCCACGAGGGCATCGATAGCACCATTATGATCCTGAAACATCGCCTCAAGGCTAACGATACTCGTCCAGAAATCAAAGTGATTAGGGAATATGGGAATTTGCCACCCGTGGAGTGTTATGCCGGACAGTTGAATCAAGTATTTATGAATTTGTTAGGTAATGCGATCGATGCTTTGGAGGAATCAAATCAAGGAATACCTTATGCAGAAATCGCCAATCAAATTACCATTAGAACCGACATGTGTAGCGACAAAAAACAAGCTATAATTTGCATCAAAGATAACGGGGTGGGCATGAGTGAAGTAGTGCAAGAGAAGATTTTTGATGAGTTATTTACTACCAAGGAAGTAGGGAAAGGTACGGGATTGGGATTGCCTATCGCACGGCAGATTGTGGTTGAAAAACACGACGGTATGCTCGATGTCAACTCAACTTTAGGTATAGGTACAGAATTTATAATTTCACTGCCATGTTGATTATTACCTTGGTAATTTATAGCCAATTTTTTGATTTTTCTTGAAAAGTGAATTTTTTTTTTACAGCCCACTTGACAATTTATAGTGAGCGATAACTTTTGCCAAATTCTTGATTCTTCCGTCGCACTAATTCATAAAGGAATCTCGATCGCAAATTCCGTACCTTCTCCTACGGTGGAACGGCAGCTCAAGGCTCCGGCGTGTTTTTCCGCGACAATTCGGTAACTGATGGCTAACCCCAAACCAGTGCCTTTTCCCATCGGTTTTGTCGTGAAAAACGGGTCAAATAATCGGCTCCGCACGTCTTCTGTCATGCCGATCGCATTATCGGAAATGCGGATGCAAATACTATTTTCGTTCAGGGCTTCTGTGCGAATGCTAATAGTTGGTTTCCAATCGTCGCCGCCGACTGCCGCTCGCCTTTTTTGGTTGCAAGCATCTTCCAAGGCGTCAATACTGTTGCTAAGCAGGTTCATAAATACCTGATTTAGCTGACCTGCATAACATTCTATTAAAGGGATTTTACCATAATCTTTGATTACTTTAATTTCGGGATAGTCGCCTCTGGCGCGCAGTTTGTTGTGTAAAATTAGGAGCGTATTGTCTATGCCTTCGTGAAGGTTTGTAGGCTTTTTTACCGAGTCGTCTAAACGCGAGAAATTTCGCAAGCTCAGAACTATTTCGCGAATGCGATCGGCTCCCATTTTCATCGAAGATAATATTTTTAGTAAATCTTCTCTCAGAAATTCTAAATCGATATTGTCAATACATTCTTGAACTTCTACAACGGGTTCAGGATAGTGTTTTTGGTAAAGTTCCACAAGCTGCAACAAGTCTCTGATATATTGGCTGGCGTAGGAAATATTGCCGTAGATAAAACTGACAGGGTTATTAATTTCGTGAGCTACTCCAGCTACCATTTGACCGAGACTTGACATTTTTTCGGTATGAATTAGGTGAGCTTGAGTTTCTCGAAGTTCTTTAAGAGCGATTTCTAGCTGCTGGGCTCTGTTGTTGGCGATCGCCTCGGAGAGCCGCAAAGCATCCTCCGCTGCTTTGCGCTCTGTTATGTCAAAAATGGCGCCGTTGAGAGATAAAACTTCACCGTCTGCGTTGAAAAGGGCTTGACCTTTCTCTGCAACCCACCGCACGTTTCCGTCGCAGTGAATTAGGCGATATTCGATGATGTAAGGTTGTTTTGTCTTAATAGCCCGATCGATAATTGTCTCGATCTGCTCAACGTCATCGGGATGAACTATACTCGGAAAAGCCTGCACCGGTTTTTGCATAAAGTTAGCAGCAGGATAGCCGGAAATAGCTTCTATGCCACTGCTGATAAAAGTTACGCTCGATCGCCCCGCAGCACTGCACCGATAAACCGCACCGGGAATGTTAGAAACTAATGACCTAAATTCTTCTTCCCTTTCTCGCAAAGCTGCCTCAATCCGCTTGCGTTCGCTAATGTCGCGAGCAAACGCGCACTGATATTCTTTGCCATTAAATTCCAAATGGTTGATTGTGATTTCTACCGGAAAAATGCGACCGTACTTAGTGAGGTGGTGAACTTCAATATTCACCGAACCGCAGCGTTTTAAGACTTTCCAGTGCAAACTCCAAGCAGTTTGGGGAAAATCTGGATTGATGTCATGCACCGTCATCGAGAGCAATTCTGCTTCAGAATATCCCAATGAAGTGCAAGCAGCGTCGTTGACGTACAAAAATTTACCGTCGGGCCCGATCCAGAATATCGCATCTGCCGATCGGTCGATCGCAAACTGAGTCAGTTGCAACTTTTCCTCAACCCGGTGGCGATCGGCAATTTCTTTTTCTAACTGTTCGTTAAGCGAATTGAGAGCTAAAGTGCGATCGACAATAATATCTGAAGTGTAAAGATCGATCGATTGTTTTGCCAATTCTCCTTTCTCGATATCATGTTGGGGCAGATTTTGTTCTACCTCTTTTAACGATATTTGTTGAAATTTTTCTTTTTGATTTAAACCAGACTCGGTAAGTGCTTTCGGCATGAGGGCGAGGGCGATTGCGGCTAAAAGCCAAGAAATCAAAGCACTTGCAGCTTTGAGAGTTACCGACAGCCAATATATGGAATGCCAAAGCGTCCAAACTTCCGTCAATTTAGCCGCGCCCCAAGCAAAAAAAACAACGGCAAACAGCCGGAAAATCTTGCGGTGAGAACCTTGGCGGGTAAAATAAACTAAAGATAGGGCGATCGAGCAATAAGCCAGTGCCGTCAGCGAGTCAAAAACAGCGTACAGTCGCAACTCCGGCACCAGGTTGCAAGCGAGTGTAGAAGATAAAGCAAGTGTTGAAAAAAAAATTGTTAATTGTTCTTGCATAAAGTTCAAGAAAAAAATTATCTGTACCAATGCAAATCCGATCAAATCTAATTATTTGATTTCGGCTAGTGAAATATTTACATAATTATATACTTTTTTCATTTTTTATGAAACAGCTATTTTTTCAGGAAATATCAAAACTATCCAGGTGGGGCCCTGGGAACGAAGCTTTGCCCAAGTATGAGCAATGGGGAGGGTTACGGCTAGCAACGCTTACCTTGCTCCCTGTGACGGAATACATAGGTTCGCCTAGCTATTGCTTCAGAAACATTTAAATTGTTAATGAGCACTATTAAATTTTCTTTTAGATTACTTAAGCAGTGAGCCAGGGGTTAAAAACCCCTGGCTCACAGATGGACTAAGCTGAAGTGCATTTAAATTGTATAGTCAAATTTAAGAAAAGTCTTCTGGGGAGTAGGGGTTGGGCCAGAAAGCCCGCCCAAAAAATACAATTTAGATGCCCAACAGCTTAGCAGACTTTTAAGGCAGAGAAAATCTCAATTTTTCCGCTGGAAATCCACAATTAAGCACCGCCCAGCACCCAATGCACCAAAGTGCGAACTCCAAAACCGGTAGCCCCAGGGCCATTGTAGCCATTTTCTTTGTCAGTCCAAACCGGGCCGGCAATATCTAAATGCGCCCAAGCAGTATCCTTTACAAACTGCTTCAAAAATAGCGCCGCCGTAATCGAACCGCCGGGACGTGGGCCTGTGTTTTTCATGTCGGCGTGCAATGCTTTCAAGCCTTCAAAATATTTTTCTTCCATCGGCATTCGCCAAAATTTTTCGCCTGCCAATTCTGAGGCGGCGACTATTTCGGCGGCGACGCTATCTTGAGGACTCCACAAACCCGCGATATCGTCGCCTAAAGCAATTACGCAGGCCCCGGTTAGAGTTGCTAAATCGACAATTGCGTCAACTCCCAATTTATCAGCAAATACCAAAGCATCAGCCAGGGTTAAACGACCTTCAGCGTCGGTATTGTTGACTTCAATTGTTTTGCCGTTGGAAGCTGTGAGGATGTCTCCAGGGCGCATGGCGCGGCCGCTGATCATGTTTTCAGTGACGGCGCTGATAAAGTGAACTTCCACATCTGGTTTGATGTGTCCGATCGCCTTTGCTGCTCCAAAAGTAGCCGCAGCGCCGCCCATATCTACTTTCATCATTTCAATGCCGCTGCCCGCACCTTTGATGTTCAAACCGCCAGAATCAAAGGTCAATCCTTTGCCGACAATTGCTATTTTGCGGCGCGGTGTGCCTTCGGGTTTGTAAGTTAAATGGATGAATTTAGGGGGTAAATCAGATGCTAGGGCTACGCCGAGAAATGCTCCCATTCCTAGTTTTTCACAGTCTTCCCGCTCCAATATTTCTAATTCTAAACCGCATTCGGCAGCTAGACTTTGAGCGGTTTCTGCCATTGTAATCGGGGTGACAAAATTTGCCGGCGCTGCGACTAATTCCCGTGCTAAAATGACTCCGGCAGTGATTTGGCGGGCGCGGACGATCGCACTTTCGGTACCGGCAAAACCAAGCAAATGAATTTGTTCGAGTTGCGGGCTTTTGTCTTCCTTTTCCGATTTGAAACGGTTGTCTTGATTCAGGGAGAGTTCTACACCTTCGGCGATGGCGCTTGCTGTAGAATCCGGCGCGTTTTTCCACACCGGAAAGCTAATTCCGAGGGTTTTGCATTTCTCTTTTTTGGCTAACTTGGCGCAAACGCCCGCAGCTTGCCGCACGGTATCTAATTTTAAGTCCTCTGTTTTGCCCAAACCGACGATCGCAATTTTGCGAATGGGATTATTGCCGCCGACGCGGGTGATGGCGCTCGTGCCCACTTTGCCCTTAAAATCTACTTCCAGTAGCAGCTCTTTCAAAGTGCCTGCAAGCTTTTCATCTAATTGTGCCAGCTCGCCGGTGAGTTCCAAGCCGTCCTCAAATAGACCAATTGCCAGGGCGTCTCCTGTCCAAACAGAGCGGGGCGTATCGGTGACTAGAAATTCCATGTTTTGATTTACACTTTAGATTTTAGATTTTTGATTGTACTTTGTACTGGGTGGTTTGGGCTTTTTTCTTGGTGCGGGGAAATAGATCGATCGCACAAATTCTCCGCTCCACATCAAAATAAATTCTGCTACTATATCAGCCAAGTCCGCCTGCGATCGGATCTTCCACCAATCTCAATCATCTGTTTGGGGGTCTGCTGTCCGTTTTTGCCCCACTATTAACATTTATTTCTCCTTGAACAGGCATCCTGCCTGTGATGGCGTAGAACACCCATCCTGCCTGTGATGGCTCTTGACAAACGATCGGTTCTCTATATCTTATTCTCTTAAATTTTCCCATGCTAAAACGACGCCGGGCCCGATTTTCTGTTTTAATCAGCGTTTCAGTTTGCGTTATTGCGATCGGCTCTTTGGTTGCTGCGATGAAATGGATGGGTTTTGGCTCGGTCCAAAAGGCTCAGCAGCCCCAGAATGCAGCGAATTCCGAATCGCAAGTCAAGATGCTGGTGTCGCTGTCACCGAGCGAGCGATCGGCGAAATTAGTTGAACTCGCAACCAGTCAGTCTGCAAGTACGAACCCGCAGCAAGAAATCTCCCCTCAAAGCCGCGCCCGCTACCTGCTTGCCAGCGATTTAATTCAGCAAGGAAATGCGGCCAAAGCATTAAAGTTATTGGACAAATTAGAGCAAGAATATCCGGTTTTAGCTGCTCACATTGCCCTAAAAAGGGCGCAAGCTTACCAATTAAGCGGCGACAAAGGCAAAACTCAAAAAGCTTGGGAGGAACTGCTCAAAAACTATCCGAACGACCCGGTAGCAGCGGAAGCTTTATATGTTTTAGGCAAGTCAAAACCGGAATATTGGCAACAGGCAATTAGTGAATTTCCTGGTCATCCCCGCAGCGTAGAAATTGCCCTCCGCAAGTTAAAAGAAAATCCCAATCAGCCGCAGTTGATGCTGCTCGTAGCAAAACACGGTCATTATGTCAAAGATTACGGGACAATTTTGGAACAACTGGTGCAGCGAAACAGCGCCGGTTTGAAACCGGAAGATTGGGAAGAAATTGCCTTTGGCTATTGGGAAAAACAAAATTACGGCAAAGGAGCTATTGCTTACGGGAAAGCTCCCCGCAACGCCAAAAATCTTTACCGCAAAGCTCGCGGTTTGTGGCTCGACGGAAAAATCCCGGAATCGAGAATTGCCTATCAAGAATTAGTGCGCGAGTTTCCCGATGCCGAAGATACTGGTTTGGGTTTAATTCGGCTGTCGCGGCTGAGCGAACCGAAAGAAGCGATCGTTTTGCTCGATCGAGTTATTAGCAAATTCCCCAACTATGCCCCCGAAGCTTTGTTAGATAAATCGCAAATTCTCGACAAAGCACGCAGCGGTCAATCCGCCTCAGATACCCGGAAGTTGCTCTTGACAAAATACAATAATTCTGATAAAGCAGGCGAATTGCGGTGGACGATCGCCCAGCAGTTTGCCAAAGGCGGAGATTTAAAATCAGCTTGGCAGTGGGCGAGAGAATTAACCACCCACAATCCCGACAGCGAACAAGCTCCAGAAGCAGCATTTTGGGTCGGGAAATGGGCACAGCAACTCGGCCGCCAACAAGACGCCAAGACTGCATTTGACTACACGATCTTACGCTATCCAGAATCATATTTTGCGTGGCGATCGGCTGTACTTCTCGGCTGGCCCGTCGGCGACTTTACCACAGTCCGAGATTTGTCTCCCAATGTAGCGCGGCCGCCTCAGCGCCCCGAACCAACTGCCGGTTCTCCTGCGTTGAAAGAACTCTATCAATTAGGTCAAGATAGAGATGCTTGGACGCTGTGGCAAGTAGAATTTATCGACCGCGTAGAACCAAGTATTGCCGAACAGTTTACCGACGGTTTAATGCGAGTTGCAGTCGGAGACAATTTAGACGGTTTGTGGATGGTTGGGAGTTTGCGGCAACGCGATAAACCAGATGATAGAACCCAATACCTCGAACTCAGACAGCAACCGATTTATTGGCAAGCACTTTATCCTTTTCCTTACTTAGAAACCATTGTCAAATGGTCAAAAGAACGCACAATAAATCCCGTCTTAGTAACTGCATTAATCCGGCAAGAATCGCGGTTTATGCCCGCCATCAAATCATCAGTTGGGGCTACCGGTTTAATGCAAGTAATGCCGGAAACAGGAGCTTGGGTTGCTCAACAAATCAGCCTCAAAAAGTATTCTTTGGAGAATGTGGACGACAACGTTAAACTCGGTACGTGGTATTTGGATCACACTCACGACGAGTACAAAAATAACTCGATGTTAGCTGTGGCGAGTTATAATGCCGGGCCAAATGCAGTAGCAGATTGGTTGAAGAGGTTTAGTTTTAGTGATCCGGATGCTTTTGCGGAAAAGATTCCGTTTCCTGAAACCAAAGGATACGTGAAATCGGTGTTTGAGAATTACTGGAATTATCTGCGGATTTACAATCCAGAAGTTAATCAGTTAATGAGTGAGCATTATGCGGCTGCTCAGAAAAAAGCAAAGTGAATTATTCGTGGTGTGGGGGCGGGTTTATCTAAATTGTTGGTAATTGTTAGATATTTTTGGTGGAACCCGCCCTACAAAATATGGTTTCCTAGGGGCGGG
>NZ_JAUBOZ010000048.1:40438-41976 GCF_036700475.1 Microcoleus sp. T2B6
TTCCACCAACCATAATCGCCCCAAACAAACAATCTCAAAAACCCGCCCCCAGCCAACAAACAATCATCATTTACATTATAGGGTTTCCTAGGGGCGGGTTCCACCAACCATAATCGCCCCAAACAAACAATCTCAAAAACCCGCCCCCAGCCAACAAACAATCATCATTTACATTGGGGAATTTAATGCAAATATCAGGTTAATGTGAATTATTCGTGGTGTGGGGGCGGGTTTATCTAAATTGTTGGTAATCCTTAGATATTTTTGGTGGAACCCGCCCCTACAAAATAGGGTTTCGTAGGGGCGGGTTCCACCAACCATAATCGCCCCAAACAAACAATCTCAAAAACCCGCCCCCACCCAAAAAACAATCATCAGTAATTGAGCGGAGATGATATCAGCGGCATCCCAAAGAATCGCGAGTAGAAATCCCAGTTTGAGAATTAATCCCGGTTGCCTTTGTACACAATTCTTTAATTTGTGAGCCGTCCATAATTGCATCAGTAAAGTCAGCGCCGGTGATATCAGCTCCATCAAAAGTAGAACGCAGCAAAATTGTTTCTGCTAATATTGCATCGCTTAAATCTGCCTTAGTAAATTTAACTTGATCAATCATTGCATTAGTTAAATTTGCTCCGTGCAAATTCGCCTCAGTCATCACCGAAGCGCTCATAATTGCTCCCCGCAAATCGGCATTAGAAAAATTAGTCAAGTCCATATTAGCGTTAGAAAACTCAGCAGCCCGCAGCATTTGACCGGAAAAATCACGTCTTGTCAGTTCGGCGTTGCTAAAGGACAGCGGAGGAGCGTAATATTTAGATTGAGCCTGGGCTGGCTGCGGCAGGATGAAGATAGTTAGCGCGAATAGGAATGCAGCTAGTTGCCGGAGTTTCATAAGTCGGATATTCTCGCAAGGTGGGTATTTCGTAGTGTATCCCGAACTTTGGTCGATCGACTAAACAGTTAAAATCTGAATTAATAGTGATGGAGATGGAAAAAAAGATATGCTAAGTTTTTTCTTAACTTGGATAGTAGCCGCAGTTTCGCTGATCATTACCGCTAACATTGTACCAGGTATGGCGGTGGTTAGCTTTCCGGCGGCGATGCTGGCTGCTGTTGTTATCGGATTGGTGAATGCGGTTGTCAAACCGATTATTACATTGCTGACGCTGCCTTTGAGCATTATTACTTTAGGTTTGTTTTTATTCGTTGTGAATGCAATTTCGCTTTCCCTGGCTTCGTGGTTGGCGAGTGCGTTCAGTATCGGCTTTGCGGTTAACGGTTTTTGGCCGGCTTTGGTGGGTTCCATTGTGTTGTCATTCGTTTCTGGGTTGATTGGTCGATTTGTGAATGCCAATACTTTGTCTCAGTAGTACATTATCCCAGATATTCGATCGGGCAAACTGCAACCGCTACTGTTACAGCAGAACCCGCCCTAACCCCCCCTTGTAAAGGGGGGGGATTTTGACTGCGAAATATTTTTTTAGGGACTAAAAGCCTTTGCTGGGCGGGCAAGATGCCCACCCCACAAGCAGATT
>NZ_JAUBOZ010000048.1:42076-59007 GCF_036700475.1 Microcoleus sp. T2B6
CACTCTTTGTGGAACAGGCATCTTGCCTGTTGTTGAGAATTGTGGAACAGGCATCTTGCCTGTTCTTGAGAATGGTATGGGCAGGCAAGATGCCCACCCCACAAGCAGATTCACTCTTTGTGGAACAGGCATCTTGCCTGTTGTTGAGAATTGTGGAACAGGCATCTTGCCTGTTCTTGAGAATGGTACAAGATATTAGTTCGATCGCACAAAGTGCCGCGGCTTCTGCTACGCTGGGCGTGCCGACTTGTTTGACTACAATATTTGAAGGATTGGGGACTTCTACGGAACTTAAAATGTCAGCAGCAAAAGTTTTTAACGGCCAGTTTCGCGCTTGACAAAGTTCCAGCAAGCCGACTTCACCTGCTTTAGTGTCTATTGTAGCAATACCTGCGATCGCACTTTCCGCTAAATGATAACCGCGACATACATTTTGAATTGCTGTTTCGATTAATTCTCGCCCTGTTCCGCGTTCACAACCTATCCCTATCCACAACACTCTCGGATGCCACTGAACTTTGGGCAAAGCAGATTCCGGCGAAAATCTTCTCTGGGTGAAACTAATCCAAATTCGGGCTTTGATAGTTGATATATTTTCCCCATCCCAATACAAAGAATGTTTTTCTGGCAGACTGTTTTGCCACAAAGTAGAACCAACTTCTTGAATTACTTCTACAGTTTCCCCTCTAGCCATAGCCGCCGCCACTCCTGTCCAGTCACCTTCGCCGCGCCGCCAGCCGCTGGGAATGTCTAGCATATCTAAAGTAAATTTATCGCTCATTATTCAGTTATCTATTCTGTAGTTTCACTGCGACCGCAATCTTAAAAAAAACTTAACACTCTGTTTAGTGAAAATTTTGGTAAAATTGTAGCACAAACTACAAAAAACCCAACATTTAAGATGGTAGAACTAAATCAGTTAGTGTTAGAGCTTGAAAGCAACCTCAAATCGGAAGGAGTGAAAAAAGAATGGCAAGAGCGCCGGTCAAGTTGGGTTAGCGGTGTGGCAGCATCAGTTAACCTGACATATCTAGCAGAATTGCTAGTTGAATGGGAATCAAACTTGCAGGGAGAATCGGTTGATATTCAGTGGCAAGAGCGTCGCAACCTTTGGGTAGAAGAATGTCTGGGAGCATCGATTGTTCAAGAAGTATCAAGTTTATTGCTGGAACTTGAAACCAATATAAATTCGGAAGCTATGGCTGATGAATGGCAGCAGAAGCGGGAGAAGTGGGTACAGCAATTGCACAAGTTTAACGAGTAGTTTCGAGGAGTCAGAGCCTGTAGATATGCGTTTTCAGGCTCTATAATTTCCTAATGACTAATAACTAATTCTTCATCTTTCTGCCAAACCCCATTCAGACAAATATCTGCGAGTCCTTCAGCCATTTCCTGCATTTGCTACCGAGAAGCATTCCGCTCCCTAATCGTATTTTGACTGAAGGGCGCGACTGCAAACATTCCCAAAAATACCTGAGCGACAATCTTCGGATTCATCTTTGGATAAACTTGTTTTTCCATCGCCGTTTCCAAAAAAGCCTCAGCAAAATTGCTCATTATAAAAAACCAACAGTCTCAATCAATAAAATTTGTACCATTATAGCACAAACTGCAAACAAGACAAAATTTAATATGGTAGAACTAAACCAATTACTGTTAGAGTTTCAAGCCCACCTAAACTGGGACGCAGTGAGGGAAGAATGGAAAGAACGTCGCGACTGTTGGATGAGCGAGGTGTCAGCAGCAAGTGACGAAAAACACCTAGCAAAATTGCTAGTTGAATTAGAATCAAATTATCAGCGAGAAGCGGTACAAAGTCTCTGGAAAATGATCCGTGAAAGTTGGGTAGAAGAATGTCATATAGCATCGACGCTGGAAGAAGTATCAAGTCTATTGCTGGAACTTGAAAGCAATACAACTTGGGAAGTAGTGACGGATGAATGGCAGAATAATCGGGAGAAGTGGGTACAGCAAATGTACCAATTTATAGAGTAATAATTCACTTACTCAAAATCCACTTTCATGGTGAATGATGTCCCTCCTGTGCGGTTGATTGTCTCGCTTCCCTCAATTACTTTAAATCCCGATCGCTCGTACAAACTCAGGGCCCGATTCGAGCTTCTGACACTCAGGGATACCGATCGATAAGAGACTTTGGCTGCTGACAGCAAACGATCCAGCAACTGCGTTCCTACACCCTGATTTGTATATTCTGGAAGAACGGCGATCGCCAATTCCGGGATAGTATGGTCAACCCACCCAAACCCCTTGTCATCCCCTGTAAACAAACGCACCCAGGCGGCTCCTACTGGCTGGTTCCCGTTCAATTCGATTGCTGCGAAGCCCAAATCGTTGGCACGTCCCCAATTTTTGACATATTTCGCAATTAAAGGATGATTCACAACCGCTTGCACCGTTGATTCGCCTTCTTCTGCCATGTGCGCCGCTTCATACAGCATTTGCCACAGAAAAGGCTCGTCTTCCTGCGTTAGCGGCCGAATAGAATAGCGCAAAATTTGGCCCATAACAACTTTTCCCTGTTGCCCTAATTATTCATCTTTCAGCAAAACCCCATTCAGAAAAATATCAGCGAGTCCTTCAGCCATTTCCTGCATTTCCTGCGGAGAAGCATTCGGCTCCATAATCGTATTTTGACTGAAACCCGCGACTGCAAACATTCCCAAAAAAACCTGAGCGACAATCTTCGGATTCATCTTCCGATAAACTCCTTTTTCCATCGCTGTTTCAAAAAAAGCCTCAGCAACATCGCTCATTTTTCCGATGACTTCCAACTGAATTCTGTCGCGCAAATCCGGGTGAAATTGCGCCTCCAAAAAACACACCCGCATCATGTCGCTATTCTCGCGGATATTCAGCATCCGCCGCCGCATCACCTGAGCCACTGCTTTGTAACTGCCCATCTCGCTTAATTCAGTCAGCAAATCCGTCAGCAACTCCACCCATCCTTCCGTCGCCACCTCAATCAAAATCGCTTTTTTATTATCAAAATGCCGAAATAGCGTACCCTCGGCCACCCCCGCCGCCGCTGCTAAATCGCGAGTTGTCGTGCCGTCGTATCCGCTGCGGGCAAACAACCGCTGAGCGGCTTGTAAAATCCGCTTCTTGGTTTCTGTTTCAGAAGGAGGAGACTGATTAAAAATTCGCATGGCTTTGCAATGGGTAATTGGCTACTTGGAACTACGGGAGCTGGACTGAGGGACTAATTGATGTTAAGTTTTAAAAAGAATCTCTGGCATTGAGGGCAAACATTTTTTTGTTTGACAATCCAAAATCCAAAATCTAAAATCTAAAATCGAATGACCCTTTTTGAGATTTGCTGTATCAGCCTAACATCTGCGGCGCAACAGATCGCTTATGCCTCCAAAAATCTTTATCCTGAGAAAAGAATCTCTGGCCACCGAGCACAAACATTTTTTTGTTTGACAATCCAAAATCTAAAATCTAAAATCTAAAATCGAATGACCCCGCAGTTCCAAAAACCCCGTGAAGCGAAGCTATCCCGTAGGGAATCGCCCGATCGCCAAACTCGATTCATTGCCTCCCTGCTAGCCGCTGTACTGCTGTGGTGGGGAATTTCGCCGGAAATCGCCCTCGCCCGCCCCAACCCCGCTAGCGGCTCGCAAGCAGTCTCTGTTCAACCGTCGCTCGATCGAGTAATCAGCCAAGTCAGCGAATTTAAGCTCGACAACGGCATGAAATTCATCGTACTCGAAAGGCCCAGAGCGCCCGTAGCATCGTTTCTGATTCACGCCGATGTCGGGGGCGCCAACGAACCCGACGGCCAAACCGGAGTCGCTCACTATCTCGAACATTTAGCCTTCAAAGGCACGCCAAAAATCGGCACTACCGACTACCAAGCCGAAAAGCCGCTGCTAGAAAAACAAGACCAACTCTTCGAGCAAATGCAAGCAGCCAAGGCCAGCGGCAAAACTGAAGAAGTCGCCCAATTAAAAGCAGAATTTGACAAATTTGAAGCCGAAGCTTCGCAATTTGTCAAGCGCAATGAACTCGGCAAAATAGTGGAACAAGCAGGCGGAGTCGGACTAAATGCCGCCACTTCTACCGACGCCACAATGTATTTTTACAGCCTTCCAGCTAACAAGTTAGAAATGTGGATGTCGCTGGAATCCGAGCGATTTCTAGAACCAGTATTTCGGGAATTTTACAAAGAAAAACAGGTAATTTTAGAAGAGCGCAGGCTGCGAACCGAGAATTCTCCGATCGGACAAATGGTTGAAGCTTTTGCCAACAAAGCTTTCTCTGCTCATCCCTACCGCCGCCCGGTAATTGGCTACACTGAAGACATTAAAAACCTCACCCGCAGCGACGTGCAGAAGTTTTTCGAGACTCACTACGTCCCCAGTAAGCTGACTGTGGCGGTGGTAGGAGACGTGAAAGCTTCGGAGGTGAAGCGACTAGCTCAAATTTATTTCGGCCGTTACAAGGCGAAACCAGCCCCTCCAGAATTGCAACTTGTCGAACCTCCCCAAACGCAAACTAAGGAAGTCACGCTGCAATTAAAAACTCAACCTTGGTATTTGGAAGGATACCACAAACCGGCGATGAATCATCCCGACAATGCAATTTATGAAATGATTGGTTCTTTGCTCAGCGATGGCCGCACTTCTCGGCTCTATAAATCTTTGGTAGAACAACAGCAATTGGCGCTGGCTGCTCAAGGTTTCAGCGGTTATCCGGGGGAAAAGTATCCGAATTTGATGTTATTTTACGCTCAAACTGCTCCAGGCCGCACGGTTGATGAGGTGGCAGCAGCTTTGAACAAGGAAATTGAGCGCCTGAAAACTGAGCCGGTTTCTGCTTTGGAATTGGATCGCGTGAAAACTCAAGCGAGAGCCGATTTGTTGCGATCGCTCAATTCTAATATGGGCATGGCATTTGCGCTGGTGGACTATCAAGTAAACACCGGTTCGTGGCGAAATTTGTTCAAGGAATTGGATGCGATCGCGGCTGTTACTCCCGCTGACATTCAGCGTGTCGCTCAGGCAACTTTCCGCCCGGAAAATCGCACGATTGGTAAGCTTTTGCCGCTTTAAGGAAGTCAGTTGGCAGTTGGCAGTTGTCAGTTGTCAGTTGTCAGTTGTCAGTTGGCAGTTGTCAGTTGGCAGTTGTCAGTTGGCAATTGTCAGTTATCTGTTGTCAGTGGTGAGCTTTCCCGCGAACAGCCAACAGCGAACAGTCAACAGCGAACAGTCAACATTTGTCAGAATGTATAACTTAGGAGAAAGAATGAAAAGGACTAAATTGAGACTGAAAAAAGTAAAGTTATTTCTGCTATCGCTTTGCTTTTTTACTGTTTCACTGGGCACGTTTAATTTGTTACCTTCCTTCGCGGCTGCACCCAAACACTACGACGAATTAACATTTCCCCCGCTGGAAGAAATTAAACTGCCTAAATACACTCGCTTCGAGCTGAAAAATGGCATCCGGGTGTATCTTATGGAAGACCGGGAACTCCCGCTAGTTGGGGGAACGGCGCTATTTCGCACGGGCGAGCGCTTTGAACCTGCCGATAAAATTGGACTGGGAGGTTTGACGGGAGAAGTGATGCGAACTGGCGGCACAAGTCGGCATACGGCTGATGAATTAAATCAGTTGCTAGAACAGCGAGCAGCTTCGGTAGAAACGGGGATTGATGTTAGTTCGGGCAGCGCTAATTTTAGTGCTTTAGCTGAAGATTTGGAACCCGTGTTTGACTTATTTGCAGAAGTGATTCGGGAACCAATATTTGCTAAGGAAAAGTTGGATTTAGCGAAGAACCAAACTCAAGGTGCGATCGCCCGCCGCAATGACGATCCTGACGATATTACCGGTCGCGAGTTTCAAAAGTTAATTTACGGCGATCGCAGTCCTTACGCGCGCACTGTAGAATACAAAACCCTCGCCAATATTTCCCGCGACGATTTGGTGAGTTTCTACCAGAAATATTTCCATCCCAAGAATATGATTTTGGGTATTTCTGGCGACTTTGATACAGCTAAAATGCGATCGCTCGTCGAGCAAAAATTCGGCAACTGGCAACCGACTCAAAGTGCACAAGTGCCTGCACTACCAACGGTATCGCCAGCAAATGGGGGCGGCATATTTTTGGTAAATCAGCCGCAATTAAGTCAAAGTTACGTGCAAATGGGACATTTGGGCGGAATGCTCAGCAGTCCAGATTACGGTGCTTTGGACGTGATGAACGGGGTTTTGAACGGTTTCGGTGGTCGTTTGTTTAATAATGTGCGATCGCGCCAAGGTTTAGCTTATTCAGTATACGCAGCTTGGAGTCCGAAATTTGACTATCCGGGGGTGTTTGTCGCAGGAGGCCAAACGCGATCGGATGCCACAGTACCGTTTATCCAGGCAATTCGCGCCGAGATCGATCGTATCCGCACCGAACCAATTACCCCGGAAGAATTAGCTTTTGCTAAAGATTCCACCCTGAATTCTTTCATCTTCAAATTTGAAAATCCCAGTCAAACTTTGTCGCGATTAATGCGCTACGAATACTACGGTTATCCCGAAGATTTCATTTTTCGCTACCGCCGCAGCATCGAAGCAGCAACAGTTGCCGACGTGCAGCGCGTAGCCAAGACTTACTTGAAACCGGAGAATCTGGTAACATTAGTAGTGGGAAATACGGCAGCAATTCAACCGCCGTTATCGAGTTTGGGAACTTCGGTAAAAGTGCAATCTGTTGATATCACAATTCCCCCAGCGACTTAATTTATTTACTCGTTCCCAGGCAGAGCGAAAGTATTTTGTAGGGTGCGTCGCTGCGGAAACTTCGCTGGAATTTGTAAGTTTTTGAGCGACGCACCTAACTATTGTGTGGTGCGTCGCTGCGAGATTGTCGGTCTTGTTTGTAAATTTTCGATGGCGACGCAGCCTACGGCTAACTAACGAACATCGCGACATTTCAAGCCAGCCGATCGGGATCGACACCCAACTCCCGCAACTTTGCCGCCAATACCTCCGCCCGCTGGCGTTCCTGTTGGGCCCGCAGCCGTTCCTGTTGGGCCTGTTCCGAACTCCACAGCAGCAAATTTCCAGCCTCATCCCACCAGCGCAGCCAATTCATAGTTTGCCCCAGCCGTTCCCCCGACCAAATCCCTAGCCACAAATCCAACTCTGGAATCCGCACCCGTCCCTCAGCATCAGCGGTTTGGGCTGCATAACCACCATTTTGCAGATACCGCACTTCCAGTTTGGGCTCGTAGGGGTCGTAGGTAACATAGGTGGGCACTTGCAAAATCTGCTCGTAGAAGTAGAGCTTGCCATAGGGAGGAGTCGATCGCACCGACAGTTCGCCGTAATCTTCATTAGACCTCTTGCAAAAATAGCTGGGACGGGCTCTCCGGCCCGTCCCACAAAAAGTTTTTTCTCTTGTGGGATGGGCCGGAGAGCCCGTCCGAAAATTTGATCGAAAGGACTTTTGCAAGAAGTCTATTAGACAAAAACTCCATCACCACCGATACCGGCGCACCCTCCAGATTCGGCGTGTAACTGCGGCGAATGGTGTCCTCTGCGACTCGATGCACTTGCGGCGCGTAAAACCAATCCGGTGCTTTGACTACAATCTGCTTATTTACAGTCGCTACCAGTCCAAAATTGGAACCGATTAGGGCGATCGGCCCAATGCGTCCCGCGGCTCCCAGAGCATCGGTGAGAGCGGCAGCAAGGGGCGGTTGTTGAATATTGTCCAGGGGATCGTCCGGTAATACAAAGTCGGCTGGTAGGGCTTCCCAGGTGACAGTTGGTGCTTTGGAACTCGATGGGATTTGAAGAACCATTAGCTCATACCATTTGAGATTTGAGATTTTAGATTGGAAAACACCGATCGGGTGTCGCCCATTTAATTTGTACCTCACTTCATTCATAAAACCGTTATGGTAAGGTGCGTCGCCCGGAACAATCCGCAAGTTTCATTTCTGATCTGACAGCGACGCACCCTACAGATCACTAAGAAATAAAGGAAGTATTTCACCCAAATTTGGTATAAATTCGTAGTGAAAACTTGCGATACAGCTCTCATTATTCTCTCTTAATCAGGTGGTCAGTATGCGTTTAAGTCTTATCTCTTCCCGGTTTTTGAAACTGCTGACGATCGCACTCCTCACAAATCAATTCACCCAGCTAGGTGCGATCGCAAATCCATCGACCCCCGAATCAGTTAATTCTCCCACCATTATCACGGATCAGGACAGCCCAAAGGCCTTAGTGGACGAAGTTTGGCAGATAATCTCGCGTCAATACATTGATGCGAGATTCAATCAGCAGGACTGGAATGCGATTCGTCAACGCTATGTGAATCGGTCCTATGGTTCCTATGAAGAGGCATATCAAGCAATTCGAGAGATGTTGAAGCTACTGGGCGATCCATTCACCGCTTTCTACGATCCAGTCGCATACGAAAGTTTGCAGAGTACCACTGCTAATATTACCCAAACCGGACTTGAAATTATAAATGACCGGGATACTCAAGCAGTTACGATTATCCAGCCTACTGAAAATTCCCCGGCACATAAAGCCGGAATCTTGCCACATGATATCATCACTACAATTGATGGTAAACCAGTCGAAAGGAAGGCTTTTTATGAAGTCCTGACACTGCTACAAGGAAACCTGGGAACCTATGTTACTCTAGGCATTCTTCGTAATGGTCAGCCCCTCACTTTTAGAATTCAACGTGCCAATACAAAAAATATTCCTGTACGGTATCGTGTTGAGGAAACTGCGTTTGGTCGGGTTGGTTATATTCGGCTAAATCACTTCAGTGCTCAGGTTACGGAGGATATGAAGGCGGCGATCGAAGCTTTGGAGAAACAGAATGTAAAAGGCTACGTGTTCGACCTTCGCTCTAATCCAGGTGGCTTGTTGAGAGCAAGCATTGACATCGCTCGGATGTGGCTCGATCGAGGCATCATTTTTAGTATGATTGAACGCGATGGAATACAAGACCAGAACCAGGCCAATCATAGCGCACTCACCCAGAAACCTTTAGTCATCCTAATCAATGATAATTCTGCTAGTGCCAGCGAAATCGTGGCGGCAGCCTTGCAGGAAAATAAACGAGCAAGCTTGGTCGGAACAAGAACCAAAGGTTATAATTCTATTCAGTCTGTACGGGGACTGCAGAATGGCTCAGGTTTAGCAGTCACGGTCGCAAAATGGTTAACGCCCACAGGACGAGATATTAACCGAACTGGACTCAATCCTGATGTAGTCGTAGAACTGACTGATAGGCAACAGCAAGACCTGTTTCGCGATCGTAAAATTGGGACTACCGCCGATCCTCAATTCGTGAAGGCGTTACAAATCTTAAATCAGAAGTTGCGACCTTCCAGGTAATCGATTCAGGACTTACGCACGAGCCGTCAAAACCCGGTTTCTATGTCAATATTTCTCGCAGATGTGCAGGATTTTTCTCAGAAACCGGGTTTTTTGCGTAAGTCCTGAATTAACTAAAAATCAATACTCAAAGGCGCTCTCGGAAACGGAATTACATCCCGAATATTCCCCATTCCCGTCATAAACTGCACCAACCGTTCAAATCCCAAACCAAACCCAGCGTGAGGCACAGTCCCGTAGCGGCGCAAATCCAAATACCACCACAATTCCTCCTTATTCATACCCTGGGCTTCCATACGCCGCTCCAACACATCCAGCCTTTCTTCCCGCTGCGAACCGCCGATAATTTCCCCAATATTAGGAGCCAAAACATCCATTGCTCGCACGGTTTTCTCGTCCTCATTTAAACGCATATAAAATGCTTTAATCCCGACGGGATAATCGCTGACAATTGTCGGCTTTTTAAACAAGTCCTCAGCCAAATAACGCTCGTGTTCCGACTGCAAATCCAAGCCCCAACTTACCGGGAAATCAAACTTTTTGTCAGCTTTTTCCAAAAGTGCGATCGCCTCGGTATAAGTAATCCGCTCGAACTGATTATTAATGATATTTTCAGCAGTAGCCAAAACCGTTTTGTCAATGCGCTCATTGAAAAACTCCATATCTTCCGGGCAACGATCCAAAACGTATTTAAAAATGTACTTTAAAAACGCCTCAGCCAAATCCATATCTCCCTGCAAATCGCAGAAAGCCATCTCCGGTTCAATCATCCAAAACTCCGCCAAATGCCGCGAAGTATTAGAATTTTCCGCTCGGAAAGTCGGGCCAAAAGTGTAAACATTCCCGAAAGCCATCGCCATAACTTCCGCTTCCAACTGGCCGCTAACTGTTAAATAGGCCCGCTTTCCAAAAAAGTCTTTAGCATAATCAACCTCTTGCGAATCAGTGCGCGGCACATTCTTTAAATCAAAGTTGGTAACGGCGAACATTTCCCCCGCACCTTCGCAGTCGCTAGCAGCAATAATCGGAGTATGAACCCACAAAAAACCGCGTTCTTGAAAAAATTGGTGTACCGCCGCCGAACAAGCATTGCGGACTCGAAAAACAGCACCGTGGGTGTTTGTGCGCGGCCGCAAATGCGCGATTGTCCGCAAGAATTCAAAGGAATGGCGCTTTTTTTGCAGCGGATAAGTTTGCGGGTCTGCATCGCCGTAAACTTGTACTTGTGAGGCTTTCAACTCAATTCGCTGTCCTTTTGCCGGAGATGCTACCAGCACTCCCGACACTTCTAGAGATGCACCTGTATTCAGTTGTTTCAGTACATTTTCAAAATCTGGCAAATCGGAATTTATGACTACTTGCAAGTTAGCCATCGCCGAACCGTCGTTGACTTCGACAAAGGCAAAATCTTTCAATTCGCGCTTAGTGCGAACCCAGCCTTGAACAGTTACAGTTTCCTCTGGTTCACCTGCGCGCAAAATCGCTGCTATTCGTTGATTTGTCATAATATCCACTCCTGTTTATTTAATATTTTGCACCATATTTCTCTCTTTTCTCTTCCTCTGCGCCCTCTGCGCCCTCTGCGGTAAATAAAAAAATCAAAAATTGTAACTCCCAACATCCTTCAACCTGCATAGGATTTCAAAATCCAACCGATCAAAATGCCAAGCCCCCCAAACCGAACTGCTTGCCAAAAAGGTTGTTTTATGCTTCCCCACGAAAACAGGCTGCTTTCTAAATTCAACTCGATAGTTTCCAATTCTTGCTCAATTTCCCGCAATTCTTTTTTGAGTTCCGGCAATGGATTTCGGCGCCCCGACTGGCGGATTTCTTCGCGGCGATGGCCGAGTTCTACTTGGCGCTGTCGATCGACCTGAATTTGAGTGTACCGTTCTTTGACTCCTGCGAGCGATCGCTCAACTGCTGCGAGCGCTTGAACAAACTCACTTTCTTGCTCTTCGGGATTTAACTCTGACGGCTGTTGAGGCATTTCGATCTGCAAACCTGACAATAATAATAAAAAAAACCGATTTCCAATTAAGTTGTTATTATATGCAGTATATTTTTTAAATTCAGAAACGGCTGCCAAATCCGTATAATTGCCAATTATGCTTGAAACTACACAAACAACCCAAACTGTCAACCTCAACGAGCTGAGCACGGTAGAACTCGCCCAAGCTCTCGCCGCGCGCCTCGCCATCGGCGAAAAAGATTGGCACCGCCTCAAAGCCAACCGTTCCGCGCGGGCCTGCGAGCAAGCTGCGGCCGCTTTGGTCTTTTTGCTCAAAAAACAGCCCGAAGAAGCTCTCCCGCGCTTAAACCAAGCAGCAGGATGGCTGGATCGATCGATATCTGCTCCTCCCTGCCCCACCCACGGCAAATAATTTTGAGTTTTGATTCTTGAGTTTTGACTTGAGTAGTCGCTCAAAATTTAGACAATCGCGCCGCTAGATCGAGCAGCGCGATTGTGAGTTCAAAAGATTTATACTTTTTTAACTCAAAACTCACATTTTGCATTATGATCAGCTATCAATAGCCATAGCGTTCAAATTCTCACTGCAAGCTTGAGCCCGAAAATGAAAAAATTTCCAGGTCTAGCGGAGGTGAAAACTGCTGCTTTCATAGCGGTGCTAGCGCAAGCGAGGCAGTCGGTAGGGACTGGCAAGTTCTTTGCACAGCCGTAACTCTGTACCTTCAGAATTCCACTCTACCCGATCGAATATTTGGTAAAGAATAAACAACCCCCTACCACATTCCTGTTCCACATGGGGTAGTCCAGAGTTATCTGCAACATCCTCTGCGAGGAGACTGTCGCAATCATCGGTATAAAGGTTGCAACTGCAAGGAGCCTTAAAGCCAGAACCTTCATCCGATATCACCCACCAATATTGGTTTTGGACGATCGAAAAACGGACTCCAACAGTTTTAGCGGGATCTAATTTGTTTCCATGCTTAGCAGCATTTACCAAAGCTTCTTGAAGCCCCAACCGCAATTCTGCTTGCCAGAAATCTGGCACCTCTGCTAGGAGCAGATCCAAAATAGGACAAAGGTATAGAGTAGAAGCGAAGCTAATCGTAATCCAATTGCGTCCGACGGGACGAGGTGAAATAGCAATCACTCAGAAAACTCCCTAACTTTCAGGTGGATAAAGTTCACACCCTGCATAGTTGGCTCCCTAGTATTCAAAATGCTAATTAATTGAGCGGCGCTGCTCTACTTCTATCTTAGAGTATCAAAGCAATTAAGAACAGCAAACAACGTCACAAAATATTCTGCGATTCTGAGAAACTTCTGCAGAGAACCATCAGTAATTCTACTTATAACTTCTTCCAGTAGCGAAATTTTTGAGGTCGGCTTTTGCCAACTAGCAACCAAACGGCTCGCTGCATCCTCCAAGCCATTAACAGCTACCTAACAAACGATCCCCACGTTGAAAAGCTCGGAAATAACTATAAAAAAGTCGATCCCTTCACCCTCGCCAATCAGGTTCGACCCTCGCAGCCCCTGGGCAAGGGCCATCGCCCAGAGCTCTCTCTTACCGCCACACACCACAATCATCATACCTAGGTGTGTTGCAGCCCAAACCCGATTTATTTTCCCAAATGCGATCGGGCAACATATCTCCCATTGCTGCGCCCCTCACAAAATCAATATTCGTTACAAAACTTATTAAGCCTGAGTGCCGGCGAGCGCGAGAGCCCAACTCGCCCACATTGACCTATCCTTTGCTGGCGAAACTCCGGGGCGTTGTTCCAACTAGATAAATCTGAATGTCGCGATACAATAGTTATAGTAAATAATTATTTCTTTACATTATGCAAGCAACCCCAGCCATAACCGCAGCCCCCATAGCCGGCACTTACTGGCAGTGGCGGGGGCATTCAGTATACTACGTTCGATCCAGCGATCGGCATCCAGAACGCCCTCCCCTGCTGTTAATTCACGGTTTTGGAGCCTCCACAGACCACTGGCGCAAAAATATCAGCGGCCTGAGCAAAGACTTTGAAGTGTGGGCGATCGACCTGATCGGATTCGGGCGATCGGCAAAACCCGAATTGCAGTACAGCGGCGACCTCTGGCGCGACCAACTCCACGATTTTATCACCAACATCATCGGCCGGCCCGCCGTACTAGCCGGCAACTCCCTCGGAGGCTACGCCGCCTTGTGTGTAGCAGCCGGGCGCCCCGAATCAGCAGCCGGACTCATATTAATCAACAGCGCCGGCCCCTTCAGCGAACCGCAGCCCGCACCCGAAGCCCCGCCCTTGCAAAAAGCCATATCTGCAGTAGCTAAAACCTTATTTCAGCAAGATTGGGCAAGTTTTCTGCTGTTCCAGTACGTGCGCCAGCGATCGACAATTCGGAAAACCCTAGAAAAAGTATATCTCGACCAAAGCGCCGTCACAGACCAATTAGTAGAAGAAATATACCTTCCCTCCTGCGATCCCGGCGCCCCCAAAGTATTCGCCTCCGTATTCCGAACACCCCAAGGCGAAAAAATTGACGTATTACTTAGTCAATTAACCTGCCCATTGCTAATGCTGTGGGGAGAAGGCGATCCGTGGATGAATTCCACAGAAAGAAGCGCTAAATTTCGCAAACACTATCCGCAGTTAACAGAACACTTTATCAAAGCTGGTCACTGTCCCCACGACGAAGTACCAGAACAGATAAACGAACTGATTCGCGCATGGATAATTGACCAATAGTCGATCGGCACATAGAGAATTTTCCCCCGGCAATCTCCTCCGTCGGAGAGGGGGAAAATTATCCGATTTGTAGTAAAAATTTATGTATTGTGCCAACACAAACGCGGTTAAATTCTACTCACATATTCTGAGGAGACGGAAACAATGACCCGCAAAAAGACTCGCCGCAATTTTATATTGAGCAGTATAGCTGTTGCCAGCGGCATTGCAGGTGCTAAGGCGATCGAACAGCAGGATGGGGAAATCGCAGCCGCACCCAATAACCAGGCGGTCGCCACAGTAAAAATGCCAGAACGACTGTTAGGCAACACCGGCGTGAAAGTGCCGATTTTCGGTTTGGGGGGGGCCGGACAAACACCGCTGTCGCAGCCGGGAAGAGAAGCAGAAGCAGCGGCGCAAATTGAACGCGCGATCGAACTAGGCATTCGCTATTTTGACACGGCAGCCGACTACGGGCCCAGCGAAGAAAACTTAGGCAAAGTTTTGCCACCATATCGATCGCGCCTATTCTTAGCCACAAAAACCGCCGCCAGAGACAGAGACGGGGCGTGGAGAGACTTAGAGCGATCGCTCAAAAGATTGAAAACCGATCGGCTAGACTTGTGGCAACTCCACCACGTCTCATTCCAAACAGAATTAGACAAAATTTTCAGTGCCAAAGGAGCAATAAAGGCGATCGAAGAAGCCAAACAGCAAAAAATAATTCGTTTTTCCGGCATCACCGGACACCACGAACCAGCCATCATTGCCGCAGGCTTGGATCGCTATCCTTTCGACACAACATTAATCTCCCTCAACGCCGCCGAAAAACATCATCCGCGCTCCTTTGTTACCAGCGCTTTACCAGTGGCCAAAGCCAAAAACATCGGCGTCATAGCCATGAAAATACCAGCTTACGGCAAATTATTTCAGAACGGTGTTTTAGATGGAATGCACCAAGCAATGGGCTACACGCTTTCACTTCCCGGCGTGCACTGCTGCGTCATCGCCGCCGAGTCAGTAAAGCAATTAGAAGAAAACTTCAAAGTCGCCCAAGCATTCAAACCCCTGAACACAACAGAAATGGCAGCACTTGAAAAACGCACCGCCGCCGCTTGGGAAGAAAATACATTTTTCCGACAGTGGACTTAGAGCTGATGTTGGGAAATGCGGCGCTCGTCGCCGCTCTACTTGCTGTTAATATTGAACAAGAATCACCAATCCTGGCATAATGGGTTTAGGAATGAAAAATCTATACAACTAACGGTTTCAGGTTCCTCTCTATCTGATAGTTTATCAACAGGAAATTTTTTAATGAAATTAGAAATTAGAAACTTAGGTGTTGTTGAAAAAGCAGAAATTGATTTAAAGCCTTTAACTGTTTTTATTGGTCGTAATGGTGAAGGGAAAACATGGGCTGCATACACTTTATCAGCGATCCTCGGACAGCAGGGATACGGAAATTACTTAAAAGCTTATCTTGACGGTAAAACCCAACAGACATATCCAATCATAGATAGCGCACTTCAGCAACTTTTTGATGAAGGTAATGCACAAATTGATATGATTAAATTTGCTAATGACTGTGCGGAAATTTATATTAATGATGTGGCTCGTTTGGCTCGAAACTGGATGCCCTCTTTTATGGCTACAGAACGAGCAGATTTTGATAACTTGCAAGTAGATTTAAATTTAGCAGAAACAAAAGCAGAGTTGTTGAAAAGGATAAAATCAGCTTCTGTCGAGAGTGAAATTTCTTTAGGTTTACTTAATGCCCTGAAAGAATCAGACGAAGGAATATTGTATTTTTATTCAAACGGGAAAATTTTGAATAAGCTGCCTAAAAAAGCGATTAAGCAATTCGTAATTCAGGAAATTTTTCAGATGCTCCACAAAGCATTTTATGCTTATATACATATATTCCCTACTGAAAGGACTACTTTTATAACTTTTCCATTTAGCTCTTTTCAACTTCGAGAAGTTAGAAGCGAAGAACTTTTAAAAGAAACAGATAAATCCGAATTTGAACGCAGAAAAACGCCTTTGGTTGAACCAGTAAAGCGTTTGTTGGAGATGATTATATGGAGTTCTAGAAAAAAAGACAGAGAAGAGGAAATAAAAAAGAATCCTTTGGTAGAGGAATATGTGAAGTTAGCTGATTTTTTAGAAAAAGAGATTTTACAAGGAAAGGTCGGTTTTGAAACATCATCAGAATTGCGAAAAGAACTACTTTTTCAACCTAAAGAAAGTACCAAGTTGGAGATGCCTATTGTTTCTTCAATGGTAAAAGAATTAGCTCCATTAGTTCTCTGTTTACGCTATTTAGTTGAACCAAATGAGTTACTGATAATTGATGAGCCAGAAATGAATTTACATCCAGCGGCTCAAGTAGAGATAGCTGAATTTTTGGCAATGTTAGTCAATGCTGGATTGCACGTCTTAATTACAACCCACAGTCCCTACATTGTTGACCATCTTGCTAATCTCATGCAAGCAGCTAAGCATGAAGATCCAGATAGCATTAAAGAAATGTTTTATTTAGAGCGAACAGATGCTTTTATTTCTCAAGAAAAAGTTTCAGTCTATTTGTTTGAGGATGGAACAGCCAAAAACATTATCAGTGAAGAAGGTACAATAAATTGGGAAACTTTTGGTCAAGTGTCGGATGATGTTTCTCGCATTTATGCTAATTTACTGAAAATTCAAGATTGAGAGACAGTTAATGCCTTTTGAAAATTTGCTTTTATCCTCCTGTTTACTTCCAGGTCAAACTTATTTTAAGGAACATAAAGCGTAAGGATTCAGGTCTGAAATTCGGGAATGAGGTCAGGCATAGGAAAGTAGTCACAAGAATGGGCAGAAAGAGC
>NZ_JAUBOZ010000049.1:0-58373 GCF_036700475.1 Microcoleus sp. T2B6
GAGCGTCCCCGCTCGCGTATTGTACAATACGCGAGCGGGGACGCTCGCACTGTAAATGCAAAACTGAGATGCTCCCTCAACTGCCTCTCACTACGTTGTCTAATTATATGAGTTCGCCATCATCTAGACGATAAACATGAACACAGTTGCGACCTTTGCCTTTGGCTACATAACAAGCTGCATCAGCCGCCCCCATAACCTCCATCAAATCTTGGCTGGTTTGGTTAATTGCAACAACTCCAATACTGACTCCTATGATAAAGGTTTTGCTATCCCAAATAAACCGAAACTGATGCACTATGTCTTTGAGCTTTTCCGCAATCTGAGTTGCTTTAGAGAGGGGACATTTAGTAAGCAAAAGACCAAATTCATCACCTCCCAAGCGAGCCAGTGTGTCATTAGCGCGGACTCCCTTTTGTAAAAGTCTAGTGATTTGGCGCAGTAGCTCATCGCCAGCAATATGACCTGCGGTATCGTTAACGACTTTGAACTTATCTAAATCTAAATAACAGAGAACGTGCTGCTGATTGCTATCTTGAACAGAGGCGATCGCCTCAATTAGTCGCTGCTCAAATCCTCGACGGTTGATTAAACCCGTCAGAGCATCGTGATTGGCTTCCCAAGAGAGTTGACGAGCAATATTGCGCGATTCGGTAACATCATGAAAGACGATGACTGCCCCGATAATTTGACCTTGGCAGTCTCGAATGGGTGCTGCTGAGTGTTCAATGGCATACTCAGTCCCATCGCGCGCAATGAGTATAGTATGGTTAGCTAACCCCACAATTCGCTTCTCCAATAGAGCCTTGTCGATCGGATTCTCTAATGGCTTTCGCGTTACTTCATTGACAATTTCAAAGACTGTAGACAGGGGGAGTCCCTTAGCCTCATGAGCCTTCCAGCCTGTCAGTTGCTCAGCGATAGGATTGAAAAATCGCACATTACCTTGAGCATTGGTAGTAATAACTGCATCACCAATCGATTGGAGAGTCACTTGAGCGAGTTCTTTTTCGGCAAAGAGGGATGCTTCGAGACGTTGGCGTTCTTCCATTTCTCTCAAGAGACGTAAATTCTGCTCTTGGAGGCTTTGTTGCAACCGTCGAATGGTTAGGTGAGTTTCGACACGAGCTAATACTTCTTCGACATGAAACGGCTTAGCAATATAATCTACGCCACCAACAGCCAGCCCCTGAACCTTATTGAAAGTTTCATTGAGAACACTCAAAAAAATTATCGGAATGCCTGCGGTTTGCTCGTCAGATTTTAATTTTTTACAAACTTCATAGCCATCAAAATCGGGCAATTTAATGTCGAGTAAAATTAGTTCCGTCCCTGGCGATTGGGCGGCTCGGATCGCCATTGCGCCTGTTGTGGCACAGCGAACTTTATAACCCTGTGCGATCAAAGTACGGCTCAGAAGACGCAAGTTATCAGGCAGATCGTCAACAATTAAAATATTGCCGCGGTAGTTGGTATGTGGCTCGCTAACTCTATCGCTAGTTCTATCGAGAATCCTACTCCTTTCCATAGTTTGTTGCCAGAGGACTATAAGCCTATGAATAAGAGTATAGTTGAATTATTAGGTTATAAACTCACTTTACGCAGCCAGAAGTCCTGCGATCGCAGAGTTCGAGGAGTGGCACGCTGGCACAGCCCATACAAAATCTGACTTGTGGAGGTAGGGAGAATCCCCCCGTGGTTGCCCTTCTTTGTTTTGGCTAACATTAAAAGGACATTTTTTTAACGCAATCTGCTGTATGAACAAGCACATTTCTGAAAGGGCAAGTCTACTCGTCATTGCGATCGGAGGTCTCGTGCTGCTAGATTGGCAATTTGACATCTCCCTACTCAAAAGTGGTTTTCCCGGTAAGACTTCGATGATGAAGCGGGCAATGGCAGAACTCAATCGCTAAGCACTTCAGCACTCATGAATAATGCAGGTTAGGTATGATTACACAATTTTTTGAAAGTGGAGGATTCATTCCTCATGGTCACTGCTATCTCTGGCAAACAAACTTAGTAGGATTACATATTTTATCCGATGGTTTAATTGCTTTAGCTTACTACTCCATCCCAATCATGCTAATCTACTTTGTTCGACAGCGCCCCGATACTCCTTTTCCGAAAGTATTATTTCTGTTTAGCGCCTTCATAATTGCCTGTGGTACAACTCATATCATGGAAATTTGGACGCTTTGGTTTCCTACTTATTGGGTTTATGGAGGACTTAAAGCTATTACTGCTCTGATTTCTGTATATACTGCATCTGAGCTAGTATTTTTAATTCCATCAGCCTTAGCTTTACCTAGTCCAGCTCAACTTATTGTGGCGATTCAAGCCTTAGAGAAGGAGATCGATGAGCGCAAGTGGGCTGAAAACGAACGCAAACAAATTGAGGTGGCTTTACGAAACAGTGAAGAGCAGTTTCGCAATGCCTTTGAAAATGCGTCCATTGGAAAGGCGATCGTTGCACTTGATGGGTACTGGGTTAAAGTAAATCCTGCCTTATGTCAGATTCTGGGCTACTCCTCAGAAGAGTTGTTAGCGTTAACTTTCCAAGACATTACCCATCCTGACGATTTAGACCTGGATCTTAGCTATGTACATCAGCTATTAGCAGGGATCATTTCAACTTACCAAATGGAAAAACGCTATTTCCATAAACAAGGACATATAATTTGGATTCTTCTTAATGGCTCGCTAGTACAAGATGAACAGGGAAATCCACTGCATTTTATTGCTCAGATCCAAGAAATTACCGCTAAAAAAGAAGCTCAAAAGGCGCTTGAGCTTCAGAGTCTTATTATCCATAACATGGCAGGTGGAGTGTGTTTAGTTAAAGCCTCAGACCTCACGATCGTCTACACCAATCCTAAATTTGACGCTATGTTTGGCTATGCAGAGGGTGAACTCGCCGGTCAACCCGTTGGTGTAATAAATTACGTCGATACAGAGGTTACACCCGACGAAACCGTTGAAGATGTTGTTGTTAAACTCGCTCGGGACGGAGAAGCACAATATGAAGTCCACAATAAGAAAAAAGATGGAACTCTCTTTTGGTGCAGGGTTCATACGTCTAGGTTTGAGCATCCTGAATATGGAACTGTATATGTTGCCGTTCAGGAGGATGTGACAGAGCTAAAACAAGCTGAGCAAGCCTTGCAATCTACCACAAATCGCCTCAACTTTCTCCTGAACTACAGCCCCGTCGTTATTTTTGGCTGTCAACCTTATGGCAATTATGCAGCAACGTTCATGAGCGAAAATATCAAAGATGTATTGGGCTATGAAAGGATTGATTTTTTAGAAGATTCTGACTTTTGGGTGCATAACTTACACCCAGATGATTTAGAACGAGTGGTTAATGGCTTAGACAATCTATTCGTCAATGATTTTTATTTCCATGAATACCGTCTTCGTCGCTCAGATGGGGTTTATCGCTGGATACTCTGTCAACTCAGACTAATTCGAGATCCTGCAGGTAGACCAGTGGAAATGTTGGGATATTTAATTGACATTAACGATCGCAAACAAGCCGAGTTGGAACTTCAGCAAGCTAAGGAAGGAGCAGAAACAGCAAACCGAGCCAAAAGTATGTTCCTGTCCAATATGAGCCACGAACTCCGTACTCCTCTCAATGCTATTTTGGGATTTACGCAATTGATGAGTTACGATCCTGTTCTGACTCCCGAACTCCAAGAAGATCTGGCGATCGTCAATCGTAGCGGCACACATTTATTGGCATTGATTAACGACATTTTAGATTTATCTAAAATAGAGACCGGAAAGATGACACTCTCTCTTTCTGACTTTGACCTAAAATCTTTGCTGATTTCTCTTGAAGAAATGTTGCAAATTAAAGCCAAATCGAAAGGATTGAAACTAATTTTCGATATCGACCCCAATCTTCCCCAATTTGTGCATACCGATGAGCACAAACTGTATCAAGTCTTAGTCAATCTGCTCGGTAATGGGATTAAGTTTACTAATAAAGGAAGCGTCACCTTACGAGTAAGATCGGAACAGAGCGACCAAACGTCCTGTCACCTATATTTTGAAATTGAGGATACTGGAGTGGGAATTGCTCCAACAGAAATTGAGAGTTTATTTAAGGCGTTCGTGCAAGCTGAAGCGGGGAATAAATTGAATCAAGGTACTGGTCTAGGTTTAGCTATCAGCCAAAGATTTGTCCAACTCATGGGTAGTCAGATTCGGGTTCAAAGCACATTGAATCAGGGCAGCATTTTTTACTTTGAACTTGGGGTAAAGTTACCTCAAGCAGTCTGCCTTGCCTCAGAATTGCTTAAACAAAGAGTAATTGGTATAGTTCCAGGACAACCAACTTACCGCATCCTTGTGGTTGAAGATATAGACGAAAATCGCCGCTTATTGGTCAAACTTCTTACCTCAGTCGGTTTTGAGGTGCGCGAAGCAACACAGGGAGTTGAAGCACTATTCCTGTGGGAAAGTTGGTCCCCACACCTGATTTGGATGGATCTACGAATGCCGATCATGGATGGCTACACAGCTACCAAACGCATTAGAGAACACTCTCAGGGACAAGAGACTGTCATTATTGCTTTAACTGCCAGTGCTTTTGAAGAAGATCGAGAGAAAGCTCTTATGGCTGGTTGTGACGACTTTATGAGCAAGCCATTTCAGGAATGCCTCGTCTTTGACAAACTCGCTCAATACTTGGGAGTAGAGTACATCTACACAGTTGTAGGAAAAGATCCCCAAAAACTATCTGTTGATTCTTTATCTCCAGAAGATCTAGCCGTGATGTCCTCTCAGTGGTTAGAAGAAATGTATCAAGCTGCCTACTATGTTGATCCTGAAGCCATGAACGAGCTAATCCAACAAATTCCCGCATCTAAATCAACCCTTTCCAGTTCGCTAATTGATTCTGTCAATAACTTTAACTATGACCAAATTGTGGAGTTAATTCGACCTCTGCTCCCGAATCCAGTTTAGCGATATAGTTTAAGGACAAAGAAGCTATAGCCTTTCTCAGTAACATGAGGTGTACGCTTGATAAGCGGGCATTGGGCATTGGGCATTGGGCATTGGGCATTGGGCATATCTCACTTTATTGAGAACTGTTGTATAGCGATCTAAGAACTGGCTAGGGAGTATCTCAATGAAAGCAGCCAAGCTAGAAATTGGATTTTTGAGGCTCTATTGCTGCGAGGAAAGAGTCAGAAGGAAGGAGCCAGAAGAAGTGTTTTTACAGATATGAGATGCTCCCCTCCCGATCCAAGTCGCTCAGACTTGCATTCCTCACGAAGAAATGGTAACGGTTATTTTATTTATTGAAGATGATATAATAAGTCAAAATTGAATTCTGCTAATTCCAAATTTTTTGCAAATTGAGAACAAATCCCGGTAAAACATTTTCCCCAGAAAGGGTGAGAGGAGATTGTAAAACTTCCACATCTTGACCGGGGCGATAAATTTCAACTTCGCGTTTTTTGCGGTTAATCAGCCAACCCAAACGGCAGCCATTTTCCATATACTCTTGCATTTTTTCCTGAGTCTTTTTTAAGCTGTCCGTTGGGGAGAGAATTTCCACAGCAAAATCGGGACAAAGCGGGATAAATTTTTCTCTTTGTTGAGGTGTCAAAGCTTCCCAGCGAGATTTCTCTACCCAAGACGCATCGGGAGAGCGATCGGCTTTATTGGGAAGGGTAAATCCTGTGGAGGAATCAAAGGCTTCACCGAGTTGGGTTTGTTCGTTCCAAAGTCCAATCTGTAAGTTGAATTTTGAGTTGCTTCTTCCCGTTTCTCCTCCGGTTGGCGGCATGACAATTAATTCTCCGTTGGCGTTGCGTTCGAGTTTCAAGTCTGGGTTTTCTTCGCACAGTTGATAAAACTGTTCTGAAGTTAGTTTAATCAGGGAGTTGAGGTTTAAGGTGATAGCAGTCATTGTTATTTACCTGCTGTTTTTATGAACTTGATTAAGAATTAAAAATGGGATTAGTCATTTTTAATTCTTAATTCTTAACTTCTAATTTTACTGCAATTGCTTGATTCTGTTGAGCGCGTCTTGATAGGCGCTGGTTCTGCCGCCTTGCTTGTAAAGTTCTGCTGCTTTTTGAAAGTCGGCAATTGCCTTCGGTTGGTTTTTTTGATCTAGGTAGGCTAGAGCCCTGTTGTAGTAGGCGTCAGCAAAGCCGGGATTGGCTTCGATCGCCCGCGTGTAAGCCAGAATCGGGTTAGTGCGTGTATCGGGAGTGCTGGCGATGGTGATGGCATTACCAATATTGAAATGCAATTCCGGTGTGTTGTTAGGTTTGAAAGAGAGTGCTTTGTTGAAAGCCTCGATCGCCTCGAAAGTAGATCCCTCATCTAAGTACACCAGTCCTCGAAAATAAAAGGCCTCAGCGTCTTTTGGGTTGAGGGTGGATAGGGGAACTGCGGTGGGGGGAGAATTGTCTACTTTCAAATCGGATTTGTTCATTCCCGCCGCCGCCAGTTTCGCCATAAAAGTATTGATCGGAACTGCTGCATTAAATCCCGTTTTAATCGGGGCGACTTCGCCGGAGCTCGTTTGGGCGAAACCGAATTCGCCTTGTCCGTGCAAGCCGATGACTCGGCCTTCGGAGTCAAAAACTGGGCCGCCACTCATGCCACTCCAGGTTACGGCCTGATACCGCAAAGTGTAACCTTCCGGGCGGTTGCTGGGGCGGCTGGTAACGAGTCCGGGAGAGAGTTCTGGTTCTCGTTGGGCGCCAAAAAGTCCGCCCGTAGCGGGGTAGCCGTAAACGAAGATTTGAGTGCCGATGACGGCTGTGTCGGAATCTGCGATCGTCGCCACTGGATATTCTTCGGGGCTTTCAAATTTGACTACGGCTAAATCCGCCTCTGTTTCGGCTGTTTGCAGCCCGGTGACAGAGGTTGCTTGATAGTTTTTGCCTGTGGAGGTGCGGACTGTGTATTTGAGATCGGGTTTTTCGACGACGTGGTTGACTGTTAAAACTGTGTAAGTTTTGCCGTTTTTGGCAATAATTACGCCAGAACCGTCTCCTAGGGAACTGTTAATTTGTACTGTCAGCGGCCCGGCAATGTTGGCGACTTGTTGGGGAGTTTTGGCGATCGCACTTTGGCTGATGATTATGGTTAGGGCAGCCGTAGTTCCTGCTAGCAAGGTGGTTAAGGTGTCGAAACGGGAAAAATTTACGTTCATGGTAGTTGCTGATTATATTAATTAGCCTAGTTGGAAATTCAAACATCAAAATGAATAGCTTCATTTTGATGTTTGAACTCTTAAAGGCTAAGTTTATTGCAACTGTTTGATTCTGTTAATTGCGTCTTGATAGGCGCTGGTTCTTCCGCCTTGCTTGTAAAGTTCTGCTGCTTTTTGAAAGTCGGCAATTGCTTTCGGTTGGTCTTGGTTGTCCAGGTAAGCTAAAGCTCGGTTGTAGTAAGCGTCGGCAAAACCGGGATTGGCTTCGATCGCCCGCGTGTATGCTTGAATAGCAGTGGAACCGCGTGTGGGACCGAGTTGGGGCACGCTGGCGGTCATGAAAGTGCGGGCATTACCGATATTAAAATACAATTCAGGGGTATATTTGGGCTTGAAAGCGAGTGCTCTGTTGAAATCGGCGATCGCCTCCCAAGCATCTCCTTGATCTAACAGCGAAAGTCCTCGAAAATAATAGGCTTGGGCATCTTGCGGATTGGCGGTGGATACCGGGCCACTGGTTGGGGGAGTATTGTCTACTTTCAACTCGGATTTGTTGATTCCCGCCGCCACTAGCTTGGCGATAAATGTATTGATGGGAACTGCTGCATTAAATCCGGTTTTAATCGGGGCGACTTCGCCGGAACTCGTTTGGGCGAAACCAAATTCGCCTTGTCCGTGTAAACCGATAACTCGGCCTTCGGAGTCAAAAACTGGGCCGCCACTCATGCCGCTCCAGGTTACGGCCTGATACCGCAAAGTGTAACCTTCCGGGCGGTTGCTGGGGCGGCTGGTAACGAGTCCCGGAGAGAGTTCTGGTTCTCGTTCGGCGCCAAAAAGTCCGCCCGTAGCGGGATAGCCGTAAACGAAGATTTGACTGCCGATGACGGCTTGATCGGAATCTGCGATCGTCGCGACTGGATATTCTTCGGGGCTTTCAAATTTGACTACGGCTAAATCCGGGTCAGTTTCGGCGGTTTGCAAACGGGTGACGGAGGTTGCTTGATAGTTTTTGCCTTGAGACGTGCGAACGGTGTATTTCACATCTGCTTTTTCTACGACGTGGTTGACTGTTAAAACTGTGTAAGTTTTGCCGTTTTTGGCAATAATTACGCCAGAACCGTCTCCGAGGGAACTGTTAATTTGTACTGTCAGCGGCCCGGCAATGCTGGCGACTTCTTGGGGGGTTTTGGCGATCGCGGGCTGACTGATGACTATGGTTAAGGCTGCGGTAGTTCCTGCTAGCAGGGTGGTTAAGGTGTCGTAACGAGAAAAATTTATATTCATGGCTATTGCTAATTAGTAGCTGGGTAGCGGGATTTGGTGGAGGAAGGGCGATCGGCGGTTTGTGCTTTTTTTCTGTGTAGTTTTATTACTGATTTGACGCAAAGGATCTCGGCTTTGTTCTTTAGTGATAATTTTACTCGCTTTTTTGTTCCTCGATTCCCTTTTTCACTCTAGGGTGCTTATGGGCGCACCTTACTTAATCTCGATGAAGGCTGCCCAACTTACTTATTAAAACTAAACAATACATGACTCTAACTCGGTGCTTAATTCTTCCTTAGTCATCGTTCCCCGCGCGACTCGCATGACTAAATCATATACTCCATCGTCCGTCAAATTCAGAGTGCAACCATTTAAACGCAAAAAGGTATCTGTCACTGCAAAAGCCGTTCGTTTATTGCCGTCAATAAAGGGATGATTCATCGCTATGTGATAGAGATAGGCGGCCGCTTGTTCGCTAATTGTTGGATGCAAAAAATACCCGCCAAAAGTTGCTGGCGGTTGAGCCAAAGCCGACTCTAACAAACCTTCGTCTCTGACGCCTGGAGTGCCGCCAAATCTCTCTATCTGTCTGGCGTGGATACTTAAAACCATACTTTTGCTGACAAAATTAGGAGTTGGCAAGGCGACGGTAAACCTCCTTTCTTTCGCGTTCTGAATCTAGATATGCCTGCCATGCTTTGGCTTCTAGTTTTTGTTGTTCTTCTTCACTCTTTAAGGAACGGACAAATTCAAGCACTTTCAGCAGCAAGGGTTCTGATACTTGGTCGAGTTCTTGAAGAAGTTGGTCTTTTGCGGTCATGTTTCTTTCCTCCTAATGATCGTACAACTATTTTACAACCTCGCTTGTGTCCATTCAACGATCGCCTCAGTCAATCCATCTAAGGTATATTCTTTGGCTTCAACGTCTAACTTACCCAATAAATTTTGGCAGCTTTTGGAAGTTTCCGGCCCGATGGATGCGATACAAACGCTTTCTAACCAATCGTTAGACAGGGACAATCCTGGGCTTTTTTCTAGGAGGTGACAAAAGTTATGCACAGTTTTGGAACTGGCAAATGTTATGATATTTACGGCTTGATTTTGGAGTGCGGATAGGGCGATCGGATCGATTGTTTCTGGACAGCAAGATTGGTAAGCTGGCACTTCTATTACTTGCGCTCCTTTGGCGGTGAATTCTTTAACTAAAACTTCTCTGCCGCCGCTTTCTACTCTGGGAAATAGGATTTTGCAGTTTGTAGGGGCGGTGCCCCCGTGCCCGCCCTGCCAGGGGAAGTTCTCGACGAGGGAATCGGCGACAAAGTTGGGGGGAATAAAGTCTGGTTGTAGAGAGTGCGATCGCAAACTTTCTGCTGTTTTTTTGCCGACAACTGCGATTTTAATGCCAAACAAGCTGCGGGCGTCTTTGCCTTTTGCTTGTAATCGTTGAAAAAAGCAGTCTACAGCGTTGTGGGAAGTGAGAATTAACCAGTGAAAGCTTGACAATTGTGCGATCGCACTGTCTAATGGTTCCCAAGTGGACGGTGGCCCAATTACCAAGGCGGGCATTTCGATAACGCGGGCTCCTTGTTGCTGGAGTCGATCGCTAAATTCAGCCGACTGAGAAACCGATCGCGTGACTAAAATGGTTTTTCCTGCTAATGGCAATTTGCTGTTATTAATGGTGACTGGTGTATCGATCATATTTGTGCTTTCTGGCTGGATTAAATATTCGCGCAATCTAACTACTTCCCCAATTACGATCACGCAAGGCGATAGAGATTGACCGGCTGTTTGGTGTACAATGTTGGAGAGAGTGCCGAGCCAAATTTGCTGTTCGGGGCGGCCGCAATCTCGGATAATGGCGATCGGAGTTTCGGGCGATCGTCCGTGCTTTTGCAATTGCCAAATTATCTCGCTTAAATTGCGCCCTCCCATCAATATTACCAAAGTTTCTATCTGCACTAATGCTTCCCATTCCAAAGCATCCGGTTCGTGGGCGCTCATCACTGCAAAACAGCGACTCATTACCGGATCTGTGAGGGGAATTCCTGCTAGTAAAGGTGCGGCTAATGCGGAGGATATTCCGGGTATTACTTCAAACTCGCAGCCCGCTGTGATTAATGCTTGAATTTCGGAACTGGAACGACCAAAAATAAACGGATCGCCGCTTTTTAGCCGCACGACTTGTTTTCCTAATTGGCAATGTTCTACCAGCAAACGGTTAATTTCTTGCTGCTGGGTGGAAGGTTTGCCGCCGCGTTTCCCGACTTCGATTTTTCGACAAATTGCTGGGATTAATTCGAGTTGCGGGATGTCGATGAGAGCATCGTAGATTAAGACTTCGGCTTGGGATAGCAGTTTTTGCGATCGCACTGTCATCAAGTTACAATCTCCGGGCCCCGCACCGACTAGATAAACTTTCCCTTTGTGGTTTTTCACAATTCCTCCTCGATCGTCTCGATAGTATAGTTTTATGAATATTGCGGTGCTTCGGCGCACCCTACCCTACCCTATAATTTAATCAGACTTTTCAAGCAGCCTGTAGGGACAGGTTCACCCCTTCCCCTCAACGGTGCAAACAGGTTAAAGAAACCCGCCCCCACCCAACGAGATGCACCCGTTACTATTTATGCAGATTATCATCATCACGGCCGCCGATGCAAATTACTTTGAATTGGTGCGAGGCACTATTTTATCAGTGCGGGAAAAACCAGAGGGTGAAAATGTGGCGATCGGCTTTTTCGATCTCGGCTGCACTCCCGAACAGTTGCAGTGGCTGGAAACACAAGTTAATATCATTCAAAAGCCCGATTGGGACTTTGACTTTCCTGGCAGAAATGAAGCTCCCGAACATTTAAAAGGACTATTAGTTAGACCTTGTTTGCGAAAATACTTTCCCAATTTTGATATATACATTTGGATTGATGCGGATGCTTGGGTTCAAGACTGGAGAGCAATTAATTTGTTGGTTGAAGGAGCATCGCGCCGGGGACTGGCAATTGTTCCCGAAGTTCACAGGGCAAGCTTGCAGCAGTACGGGCAACTGCCTCAGTTTTGGCAGTGGGTTTATCAACAATACGAAGCTAACTTTGGTGGAAAAATCGCTAATCAATTTTACAGTTATCCGATACTAAATGCCGGAGTTTTCGCCCTACGCAAAGACGCTTTGCACTGGGAAATATGGGCTGATAAACTCAATCAAGGATTGCACAAATCCGGCTGTGTCATGACAGATCAATTTGCCCTCAACCTCGCTGTTTACAGTGGCGAATTGTTCAATCTGACTGAAATGCTCCCAGCTTGGTGCAATTGGATATTCAACGGTTTTCCGGTTTGGGACAAGCAGCGAGGCTGTTTTGTGGAGCCTTACTTGCCGCAGGAGGCGATCGGTATTTTGCATTTAGCTGGCCGCCAGCAGTTTGACAGAGTACAATTGATGGCAACTGACGGCGACATACTGGAAATGAGTGTCCGTTATCAACCTAAACAACAGGAAGCAGTACAAATATTTCAAGAACCCAAAATGACTTACCAACAACCTGAACTTAGCAAAAATAATTTATTACATCCAGGGGATTATGTCTCGTCCGGGTTCCAAATAATTATACCTGACTCCTATTTCCCCAATATGATTATTGCCGATCCAACTGCGAGTAACTGGCCTTATTTGCGCCGGGAAGTTCCGCATAATTGGTATGCAGACAAGCGCTATCCATTCATCGGGTTTTTGAATCGCGACGAAGCCCACATCCTTTACAATACAGCCCTGCAATTCAAAGGTAAAAAAGCCTTAGAAATCGGCTGCTGGCTGGGTTGGTCTGCTTGTCACTTAGCCCTGGCAGGAGTTGAGTTAGATGTCGTCGATCCGCTATTAGAAAGAGAGGACATTAGACAAAGCGTAATAGACTCAATTCAAGGTGCTATAAATGCGTCGCGAGTTCAAACATCAGTCGAGCTAATACCGGGCTACAGCCCCCAAAGAGTAGAAGAATTTTCCGCTCAATTTAACCGCAAATGGTCGTTAATTTTTATTGACGGAGAACACGGAGGTGATGGGCCGTTAAATGATGCCATTGCGTGTGAAAAATTGGCCGAGGAAGATGCAATAATTTTATTTCACGATTTAACCGCTCCCGATGTTGCTAAAGGTTTAGATTACTTGAAGCAAAGGGGATGGCAAACAGTAGTATATCAAACAATGCAAATTATGGGGGCTGCTTGGCGCGGCAATGTCGAGCCAGTAAAACATCAACCCGACCCCAATATTTCCTGGCAGTTGCCAGCACATTTGCACGGTTACAATATTAGCAGTTTAGAGGCAATTAATTATCAAACAGGCAGCCAAACCCATCAAAACCAACAGTCATCTTATACAAGAGATTTTTACCAATTAATCGGAGAAGGAACTCGCAGTTCTGCTAGAGAAATTATTCCCCTGCTGTTAGACTTGCTGCAACCGATTTTACCTAAAAGTGTAGTGGATGTGGGCTGCGGTACGGGAAGTTGGTTAGCTGCGTTTCACAAGTTGGGAATTGCTGATTGTTTGGGAATAGATGGCGATTATGTCGATCGCACTCTTTTACAAATTCCTTTAAATCAGTTCCAATCCGCCGATTTAAAGCAACCGCTGCAAATAAAGAGAAAGTTTGACTTAGCAATTTCTCTGGGAGTTGCCGAACATTTGCCGGCTACCTGTGCCGAAAACTTTGTTAATTCTCTCACTCAACTAGCACCAGTGATTCTGTTTTCTGCCGCGATACCATTTCAAGGAGGCGTCGAACACGTTAACGAACAGTGGCCAGAATATTGGGTTTATTACTTTCAGAAAAAGGGCTATGCAGTTATTGACTGCTTGAGAAAAAAAATATGGAACAATGACAAAGTAGAGCCTTGGTACGCTCAGAATATCTTGATTTTTGTTAAACAAGAATACTTGCCGGGATATCCGAGGTTAGTAAATGAATATCAAAATACCGATCTGAATCAATTAGCGATTGTTCATCCCAAAATTTATTTTTACAGCTTGCAAACTGCTAGAAAATCGGCAGAGAATTTACAATCAGAAAGTGTCAAACAAGTTTCAGCATCGCCACAATTGGCATATCGACCTTTGGTATCTGTGATTATTCCCTGCTACAATCAATCTCATTTTTTGCTGCAAGCAGTAACTAGCGTGATTAACCAAACATACAAAAATTGGGAAATTATCATTGTCAACGACGGCAGCTTAGATACTACCAGCACAGTTGCCAAAAATTTAATAGTAGCAAATCCCCAATATCAAATTAGGCTAATAGAACAAGCTAATCAAGGGATATCAATGGCTAGAAATACTGGCATAGCGGCAGCAAACGGCGAATACATAATACCCTTAGATGCCGATGATATTTTAGCTCCAAATGCCTTGATTTGTCTTTTAGAAATATGTCTAAAATCCAAAGAACCTTGCATAGCATTTGGTTCTTATCAACTTTTTGGCGGCAATGAAAATCACGCAATACCCAGTTATGATTTATATTCACCAAAAAAGATAAAACAATCTAATATGATTTGCACATCTTCATTGTATCACAAATCAGTTTGGAATTTGGTCAAAGGTTACAAAGCAGAGATGAAAGAAGGTTATGAGGATTGGGAATTTTGGGTTAATTGTCACAAACATAGCATTCCTTTTTTGGGAACGAGAGAAATAGTTCTTAATTATCGTCAGGTTCATGGTTCTAGGAATGAAAAAGCTCAAAGTTACCATCATAAATTGGTAGCACAAATTGTTTCTTACAATCCCGAACTATACGATATTGAAAGTGTAAACAGTGCTAAAAAACTATTGGAATCAATCGCCACTTAATCTTTTTAATAAGGATTAAATTCTTTACTACGAACAATTTTCCGAAAGTTTGTAGTCAGGACTTTAGTGTTATCTACATATCGGCAATCACATCCAAAAAACGCTTAACCTGTTTTTCCCAAGTCCAATCCAGCATGAAATTCGCCGCAGCTAAACCGCGACTTTTAGCTTGTTCCCGATTAGTATAAACTTGTTCCAAAGCCTCGACAACTTCTGCAACCTCAGACTCTCCCCAACCTTCTACACCGGAAAAAGGAGCAGTCGGTTTAACTCGTCCTTGACTCCATAAAGGATAGCAAATGTGGCTGTAAATCAAGTCTAAATGACCAGTATTTGCTGATAAAATAGTCGGAATTCCGCAGGCCATACTTTCCATTGCGACTAAATTAGTGCCGCCTTCACAGCGGTTAGTGAAAACAGCACAGTCGGCTTCTCGCAAAATTTGTCCGGTGAGGTGATTTGGAATTAAGCCGATATCGATAAAAGAGTCCACCGGCAAACCGTTAGCCACTAACCATTGGGAAATTTCTAAACTTCCGTCGTGGTTGATATTGGGAAGTCCGGCCACGTTTCCGGTTTGCTCGATTCCTAGCATATACTGAGGCCAGAAGTTGTGCCATGTTGTTAGTAACAAAGCCTCTGGATGTTTGGCGCGAAATCGTTTGAAAGCGGCAATTACAATATCTTGACCTTTGCGATATTCCAGTTTGCCGCCGGAGAAAATGACGAAGCGATCGCCAAATAGATTAGATTTGGGTGCAGGATGGAAAATTGTTGGGTCAATTCCTTGATGTACCATCGCCACATTAGTCAAGCTGCAGCTTCTCAAAACATCCGCATTCCAGTTGGAACCGGCGACAATCACGCTATATTTTTTGGCTGTTTCTAGTGCTTCTGCTGTGATTCGTGTGTCTTCAAAAAATATGACTCCTATTTGACAAGCGCTGGTAATTTGATTGTCAACTCCAGAGGATGCTAAATTATTCCCCAAAGCGTAAAGTACGGGAAAATTACAACTGATTTGTTTGTCGGAATTTGCTGCTACTAATTCCTGAAAACTTTTGTGCTTTTCAATTACAGGTAACAACAGCGATTTATGCAGCGGATTCATCGATTCTGAGGTGATTGATGGCGGTGCTAAAAGTGCAACTTCCCAGGCAGGATTTTGCCGCAGTTGTAGTGTTAAATTCATGGCGTAAATTCCCCAGCCGCTGGTGATGCTGAGGGGCCAACTAATGCCGATTCCGGTAATTTGTGGGGGAGTTTCTGGGGGTTGAATTTGAGGCGGAGTTTCTGGGGGTTGAAGCCGAGGCGGAGCCTCTGAATATGCGTTACCAGGCAGAGCCTGGTAACGAGTAGATTGTAGGGGCGGTGCCCCCGTGCCCGCCCTCTCTAGCAAGGCTGCTTTTATACGATCGCAAACTCCATCCCAATCACCCGCTTTTTGCTGCCTAAACAGACGCACAGTGGGATACCAAGGGCTATCTTCGCGTTCCAACATCCAGCGCCAATCGGGAACAAAAGACAGCAAAATCCAGACGGGTTTGCCCAAAGCACCGGCCAAGTGCGCGACAGAAGTATCTACGCAAATTACTAAATCGAGTTGCGAAATAATTGCTGCGGTGTCGGCAAAATCGACGCAATGTTCGCTCAAATCTTCAATTTGGTGTTGCTTTAATAAAGTGCGTGAAGCGCAGCTATCCTGTAGGGAATCGCCCGCTGACAAATCTTTCTGAAGACTGTAAAAACTCACTCCCGGAACATCTACAAATTTTACAAAATCGCTCAATTTACACGAGCGCTGATGATTGTTGCGGTGCAGCGGGCCGCCAGCCCACACAATACCTACTTTTAGTTGATTGTTCGGCTCTAGGCAAAATTTAAAATCCTGTGGCGGGGCTAAATAAGGAATATTCGCCGGTATATTTTCCAAAGTTGTTCCCAGAATTCGCGGCAAACTTAGCAGCGGGGCTTGCACTTGAAAATCTACCATATCGCTCGGTCTGACTCCTACTCGATCGACTCCTGCAATTCCTTCAAATAAACGCTTCAGCAAGACATGACAAGCAACAATAACTTGGCCGCCTTTTTGCTTAACTAAAGGCGCGTAGCGGATAAACTGTATCGTATCGCCAAAACCCTGCTCAGGGTGCAATAAAATTGTTTTTCCCTGCAAATCAGAGCCGTCCCAAAGCGGTTGCTCAAAAGAGCGCCGATCCAATTGTTCAGTTTGCCAGCGCGATTCGTACTCCGCAAAACCACGCTTCAAATCTCCAGTTAAGAGCAAAGCGAAGGCTAGTTTCAAGCGCCAATTTGGCGAATTGGGACGTAGTTGAATTGCTTTATTGTAGAAGTCGATCGCCTCTGCGACTTTTCCTTGTTCTTCGAGGGCGGAACCCAAGTATAAGTTAGTTTCAGCCTGGTTGGGATTGATTCTTAGCGATTTTTGGTAATGAGCAATAGCCTCGGCTATTTGCCCGTTTTCCTGTTTGATATCACCTAAACAACTGTGGGCTTCTGCGTGGCTGGGTGAGGCGGCAATTACTTGTTCGTAGCGATCGGCTGCTTCTGCTTTTTTACCTTGTTTTTGTAAAGCATTTGCTATGTGAAATTGTACCTGTGCGGGCGATAAGGCAAATCGAGGCGAAGCTTCGTCGGTATCTCCGTTACCAGGAACAGCTTGGGAACGAGTATAGATTAGGTGTTTTAAGGCTGTTTTTAGGCGATCGCAAACTCCCACCCAATCGCCCGGTGTTTGCTGCCGAAACAGCCGCGCCGTCGGATACCAAGGGCTATCCTCGCGTTCCAACATCCACCGCCAATCCGGCATAAAACACAGCAAAATCCATACCGGCTTACCCAAAGCACCGGCTAAGTGCGCGATAGCAGTATCCACGCAAATTACTAAATCTAGTTGCGATATCACCGCCGCAGTATCGGCAAAATCGTTCAAATTGTCGCTCAAATCTATCACGGGAATTTGAGTTAACAAAGTACGATCGCCAGCCGACATTTCTTTCTGAAGACTGTAAAAAGTTACACCGGGAATATCTAACAATTGCAGGAAATAGCTTAAATCGCTCGATCGCTGAAAATCCTTCAAATGTTCCGCACTTCCCGCCCACGCAATCCCAACTTTAAACTTGCCATCCAAATTTAGGGAAAATTGCCAATTCGGCGGCGCAGCTAAATAAGGAACATTTGCCGGTATATTTTCTAAATTTGTTCCGAGAATATACGGCAAACTCATCAGCGGTGCTTGCAGTTGGAAATCCGGCAATTCATCCATCCGAATCACCACTTGTTCAATCCCCGGAATCTGCTTAAATAAACGCTTCAGTTCTTGATAGCAAGAAAGGATTACTTTGCCGCCTTTTTGCTGCACAATTGCCGCGTATCGCACAAATTGAATGGCATCGCCCAAACCTTGTTCGGATCGGAGCAAAATAGTTTGCCCGTTCAAATCTGAACCGTCCCAAACTGGTTGGTCAAAATTCAACCGTGGTAATTTTTTTGCCTGTTCTGTTTGCCACCGCCACTCGTATTCTGCTAAACCGCGCGGCAAGTCCCCAGTCAACAGCAAGACTAAGCTTAAATTGAAGTGAGCCTTAACACAATTTGCATCAATTTCAAGAGCTTTAGTGTAACATAAAAGTGCGCGATTCACGTCTCCTAATTGTTCAACAGCACTGCCTAAATTAGTAAGAGCTTCTATATAATTCGGATTCAAAGATATTGCTCGTTCCAAGCTAGAAATTGCCTGTTCTATTTTTCCTGCAGCCAAGCATAACGTTCCCAGGTGATAGTGTCCTTTAGGATTGTGCGGTTCTGCTTCAATTGCACGCTCGTAAAGGCGTTCAGCCTCGGCTAGCTGAGATTGTGTTTGCATCGCCGCACCCAAATTTACGAGCGCTGGCGCATAATTGGAATTGACAGAAAGTGCTTGATGAAAACAGGCGATCGCAGTGGGCAACTCGCCCTGCTGCTGGAGTGTGGCGCCGAGATTGTTGAGAGCTTTGACGTAAATCGGATTCAGGGCGATCGCCTTTTGAAAACAAGATACAGCATCGGGTATATTGCCTCGATCTTGCAGCAAAATACCCAAGTTATTGTGCGCTTGAGCGCAGTTCGGATCGATTTCGATCGCGCGCTGATAATAGGCGGCAGCTTCGGCTAAATCGCCTGTTTGGTGCAGCGTCACTGCCAAATTAGTGGCGGCTTCTATCGAATTTGGCTGCAAAACTAAAGCATTTTTAAAATAAGCGATCGCCTCGGAGAATCTACCTTGCGCTTTCAGAACATTTCCGCAATTGAACTGTTCTTGAGCTAAGTCAACATTGGACTGAGCTTCTATTCGTGGTTGAGCTTCCTGATGCTGAGAAATTATTTCTCTCAGCGCCAAAGCAGCCCGCTCTAAAACTCCTTCCCAATCCCCCGCAGTAGACTGGCGAAACAGCCGCGCCGTCGGATACCAAGGACTATCTTCGCGTTGCAACATCCACCGCCAATCCGGCACAAAACACAGCAAAATCCACACGGGTTTGCCCAAAGCACCAGCCAAGTGCGCCACAGAAGTATCTACAGAAATCACTAAATCCAGAGCCGATATTACAGCCGCAGTATAGGCCATATCTTGCAAATTAGAGCTTAAATCTGTTACGGGCATTTGCTCTAACAAAGCGCGATCGTCTGCTGTCATTTCCTTTTGCAAGCTGTAAAATTCTGCTCCCGGAATATCTAACAGTTGGGACAACAAATTTAGCGGTAACGATCGCACTTTATTTTGGGAATGTTGAGCATTTCCAGACCACACAATCCCTATTTTCAAATTAGCAGTTTGGCGAATAGTACATTCCAAACCGGGCGGCGGAGCTAAATAAGGAACTTTGGCGGGTATACTTTCTAAAGTTGTTCCCAGAAGGTGCGGCAAACTCATTAGATGCGCGCGAACTTGAAAATTTCGCGCATCCTCTGGATTAACTATTAACTCATCGATTCCCGCAACTTGTGCAAACAAGCGGTGCAACTGCGGCAAACACCAAACAATTACCCTACCGCCTTTTTGTTTAACTAAATCTGCGTAGCGGATAAACTGAATTGCATCGCCTAAACCCTGTTCCGGGCAAAGCAAAATAGTTTTTCCTTGCAAATCTTTGCCGTCCCAAACCGGCTGTTGAAAACTGTAGTCCGGGTACTCTTTTTGTGGAACCAGCAGTCGCCATTCGTACTCGGAAAAACCGCGCTGAAAATCTCCCGCCAGCAGCAAAGCTAAACCTAAATTTAGGTGAGATTCGGGGCTAGCGACATTGAATTTAACTGCTTGGCTGTAGTAGGTGACAGCATCCGCAAATTGTCCGCGATTGTGCAAAGCACTTGCCAAACTGTAGAGGGGATTGATATAACCGGGTTTGAGTTCGATCGCCCGACGGTAAAAATCGATCGCCTCTGCCATGTTTCCCGCTTCCTCAAAAGCTTTGCCCAGATTGTTCAAAGCTTCTGGAAAGTCGGGTTTCAGGCTCAAAGCTTGCTGATAGCAGGCGATCGCATCTTCAATTTTGCCCTGTTTCTGCAGGACAATTCCCAGATTGCAGCGAGCCTGTGCACTGGCTGGCAATTTCTGAATCGCTTGCTGGCAAAAAGCTAGAGCCTCATCTAACTTATCTTGGTTAGACAGCCAACTCCCCAAAGCGAGATCGATTTCTGCCAAATGCGGTTGCAGCGCCAGAGCTCGATCGTAGTATGCGATCGCATCTGAAATTTTGCCCTGTCGGATCGAGGCGTATGCTAAATGCTGCAAAGCCTCCACATCATTGGGAGCGATCGCGATCGCCCGTTCGTAATTCGCGATCGCCCGTTCGTAATTTGCGCCCGCTTCCGCTTCCTCCCCTTGCTCCTCCAAAGCAATTCCCAAATTCAAATAAGCCACCGCGCAATTAGGATTGACTTGAATCGCTTGCTCATAGCAGCTTATAGCCTCCGCCACATCCCCTTGCTCTTCCCGCAACAGGCCCAAATTAATCAGCGCTTCCGCGCAATTCGGGTTCAAAGACAGCGCCCGCTCATATTCTGCGATCGCCTCTGCAGTCTCCCCTGCTTCCGCGAGCGCGCTGCCCAAATTGCTTGCAGTTTCCGCCAAATTCCCGTCGATTGCTAGGGCTTGTCGGTAGTGCGCGATCGCCTCTGTTAGCTGGCCGCTGTGCTGTTTGACAACGCCTAAATTGCTGTGCGCCGCTGCGTAATTAGGATCGATCGCGATCGCTCGCTCATAACAAGCGATCGCACCGCCAAAATCGGCTTGCTGCTGCAAATCCACGCCCAACCGAAACTCTGCATCCGCCGAATCCGACGGCACAAATGCAGCAGCAACCGCGCCTAGAGCTTCCGCCACCCGATCAAAAACGTCCTCCCAGTCGCCCCGCTGATGCTGGCGAAACAGCCTTGCGCTTGGATACCAAGGACTATCTTCGCGCTCCAACAGCCACCGCCAATCCGGCGAAAACGCCAGCAAAATCCACACTGGTTTGCCCAAAGCGCCCGCCAAATGGGCGACAGCGGTATCGACACTAATGACTAAATCCAGTTTGGCGATCGCAGCAGCAGTATCGGCAAAATCGCCAAAATGCGGGCTCAAATCTACGATCGACGTTTGATTCAACAGCGCGCGATCGGCCTCGGAAACCTCTTTCTGCAAGCTGTAAAAACTTACCCCCGAAACGTCCAAAAGCGGCAGAAACTGACTTAAACTGCAAGAACGCTGCTTGTTTTTGCGGTGTTTTGGATTTCCCGCCCAGACAATGCCAACTTTCAAAGTGCGATCGGGCCCAAGCGTAAATTCAGCACCCGCAGGCGGAGATAAATAAGCAGTATTTGCTGGTATTGTTTCCAGCTTTGTACCGATAATATAGGGCAAACTCAACATCGGCGCTTGCACGTCAAATTCCGGCAGTGGCTCCCCTTTAACTATTAGCAAATCAATGCCGTCAACCGTTGCAAATAAACGGTGCAATTGTGGGTAACAGCCAACAATGACCCTACCGCCTTTATTTTTGACGATCGCAGCGTAGCGAATAAACTGAAGCGAATCGCCTAAACCTTGTTCGGCGTGCAGCAAAATAGTCTTTCCCACCAAATCAGAACCGTCCCATAGCGGCCGGTATTCTCTCGCCGAAACAGTATTATCCGGCCCCACCAAAAAACAGGAATGACCAGTGTGAAATTCTTTAATTTGCCAGCGCCACTCATATTCAGCGAGACCATTTTCCAAATCTCCCACCAACAGCAAAGCCAAGGATAAATTCAGGTGAGCGCTAGCGTGATTTGGACTTAAATGAATCGCTCGTCTGTAGCAGGCGATCGCATTTTCTACCGCGCCTTTTTCCAGAAATGTCCTGCCTAAATTGTTGATAGCTTCCACAAAATCCGGCAGCAATTCTAGAGCTTTGTGATAATACTCCAGCGCATCTTCTAAATTGCCCTGTTCTTGCAACACTGTTGCCAGATTGTTGTAAGCTTCCCAGCTATGCGGATGAATTTCCAGCGCTCGCCGGTACAGCTCGATCGCCCTGAAAAGTTCGCCTTTTTCTTGCAGCGCGACAGCTAAATTAATCAGTGCGGGTACGAAATTCGGTTCAGCGACAAGAGCTTGTTCGTAATGTGCGATCGCCTCTTCCACTTGAGCTTGTTCCTCAAAAATCTTTGCCAAGTTGTAAGATGTTTGAGGAATATTGGGATTAAGCGCTAAAGCTTCTCGGTAATGCGACATAGCTGCGTCTAATTCGCCATTTTCTTGCTTGAGAAAACCAAAATTAATCCGCGCTTGAACGCAATTTGGGTCAAGAGATATAATCTGTTCGTAAATGGCGATCGCCTCTTCCCGATCTCCTGTTTCCATCAAATGCTCTGCTTGCCGCAATAAATCCTCTAAAACAACCAAATTCTCCCCGCCGTTTTCGATCGCAATCGATGTCTCAATCCCCTGCGATTGATTAACTGTGGAGCGTTCCGCTAACCCTTCGCTCGCAATCACAAATGTTTGTTTACTCTCTTGAACTACGCTTGCACCTGTCATTTTGAGAGCTACATAATCGAGATCCGGCGTAGGATTAGCAGTCATTCCGAGTGAAACTAAGTCAAGCTGATCGTGGGCAGAATCCTCGGAATAACTAGCAGTATTGGCAATCGCAAAAGAACTTAAAGCCACCTGCACTTCCTCAAACAATTCTTGCCAACTTTCCGGCTGACTTTGACGGAAAAGCCTCGCAGTTGGATACCAAGGATTGTCTTCACGATCCAGCAGCCAACGCCAGTCAGGAGCAAAAGAAAGCAGCACCCAAACCGGTTTTCCTAAAGCACCGGCTAAGTGCGCCACAGCCGTATCGACAGTAATGACTAAATCCAGTTGAGATATAGCCGAAGCGGTATCAGCAAAGTCGTTCAAATGCGGAGTTAAATCCGGCACTAAGTGTTGATGCAACAAAGTGCGATCGCTCTCGGACAAGTTTTTTTGTAAACTATAAAAAGCAATTCCCGGAACATCCAAAAATCGAATAAAATCGCTCAAGCTGCAAGAACGCTGATTGTCTTTCCGGCGCTGCGGACTCCCCGCCCAAACAATCCCTACCTTCAATTTTGCATCAGAAGAAAGCGCAAACTTGCACTCAGCAGGCGGAGATAAATAAGGAACATTTGCTGGTATTGTTTCCAGAGTTGTCCCCACAATTCGCGGCAAACTCATCAGAGGTGCGTGAACATCAAATTCTGGCAAACCCTCCAGACTAACTGATAAATATTCAATACCAGCAACTGTCGCAAACAACCGCATCACTTCTGGATAGCAAGCCACCATAACTTTAGCGCCTCGGCTGCGAAGAATCGGGGCGTAGCGAATAAACTGAATCGAATCGCCGAAGCCTTGCTCGACGTGCAGTAAAATAGTTTTTCCCTGCAAATCCGAACCATCCCAAATCGGCTGTCTAAATTGCCTCGGTTGTAGTTGCGGAGTGCGCCACCGCCACTCATATTCAGCAAAACCGCGCTGAAAGTCTCCGAACAATAGCAAAGTTAAGGCGAATTCCAGGTGGGCGGTGGCGTTGTCTGGCTGCAATTCCAAGGCTCGACTGTGACAAGAAAAAGCTTCTTGAAATTCTCCTAAATCGACCAAAGCGTGTCCGAGATTGTTAATAGCCTCCACGAAATCTGGCTTTAAGTTTAATGCTTGTCTGTAGTATGATATTGCGGCTTTTACATTGCCTTGTTCGTGGTAAAATGCTCCTACATTGTTGTGAGCTTCGGGATTGTTTGGTTCTAGTTTTACAGCTTGCTGGTAGCAGTTGAAAGCTTCGTCTAATTTCCCCTGCTGTTGCAAAACTGTTCCCAAGCCCATCAGGGAATATGTCAAATTTGGATTAATTTTTAAAGCGTGCCGATAACAGGCGATTGCCTCGTTTAATTGATTTTTTTGTTTATATAAATGTCCTAAATTGTGGGCTGTTTCCGGCAGGTTGGGGTCGAGTTGCAGCGCGGTTTGGTAATATAAAATTGCCGAGTCTATTTCGCATAATTGCTGTTTTGCCCAGCCCAAATTATTGTAAGCGAGTGCGGAATTGGGCTGGATTTTGATGACTTGTTCGTAACTGGCGATCGCCCTTTGATATTCTCCTACATCCAGCAAAACATTAGCCTTATTTAAATGTGCTTCTACAAAATCGGGGTTTTGGGCGATCGCCTTTTCGTAAAAGTCGATCGCCTCTGCAATTTTTCCCTGCTGTCTCGCCGCTATTCCCAACAAACACAGCACGTTTGCTGATTCCGGCTGTACTTCTATAATTTGCCGGTACAAATTCTCAGCTTCTAACAAACGTCCCGCTTGGTGATGTTCCCAAGCTAATTTCAAACAGTCTTCTGCACCCAATTTGCCAGCAGATTTTAGAGATTTTTTTTGAGAAGCCATAGTTGTCTTGGTTGTTTGGGAGTTCGCTAACTTGTAATTGCCAACTTCTTCTAATTTGTTAACTCTTCCTTCCTTTTTCCTTCCCCCTTCCTTCTTCCTTCTTCCCCCTTCCCCATTCCTTCTTCCTTCTTCCGACTTCCATCGGACTGACATCCGTTACATCCGTTACATCCGTTACAGAATCCGTTGCCGAACTTCCTTCTTCCTTCTACCTGACATCCGTTACATCCGTTACATCCGTTACACAATCCGTTGCCGAACTTCCCCTTCTACCCCAACAAACAAGCTGCGGGAAAAATCAGATATTCTAAGAAAAACAACTTCCAGATAAACTGATAAAATGCAGCAATTTCTATTTTATCGTCCAAATCAACTTTCGTGCTCCAAAACCACATCAAACCCAAAGCCGCCAAATGAGAAACTGCCAGAAACACTAAATTAACATTAGGCAACACCATCGCTCCCGCCAAAGTCGCGCCCAAATAACAAACCGTCAACACCCAGCGAGATAAATTAAAGACGGCCGGCTTGCCCAGCTCAATCGTAAACGTAGTAATATTATATTGCTTGTCCCCTTCCATGTCGGGGATATCTTTAAAAATGGCGATCGCAAACGTAAACACCACAACAAAAACCGTCAGCACCCAAACTTCCGCAGGAATCTCAAAAGACATACTCTCCCAACTCCAGCCAGAAAAAGCGCTTTTCGCCATTCCCAAACCCAACACCCAATTAAAGTGCAAAAATAACCCTAAATTTACGATCGCCCCCCGCACAGTAAAAATGCACAGCGCCGCCCAAAAAGGAAACCGTTTCAGCCGAATTGGCGGCAGAGAATAAGCAGTCCCGATCGCCAAACTAACGCCAACGGTAGCCAGCAAAAACGGGCCTTGTAAAACAGCAGTCAAAATTGCTATAATTCCCGTGGCAATTACAATTAATTCCCCGGTTTTCCGAGAAAACACTCCCGATGCGATCGGCAAATACGGCTTATTAATTTTATCAATTTCAACATCTTCTAACTGGTTCAATCCCACAATATAAATATTGCCGCAAATGCAAGCCAACCAGGCACAAGCTAGGGTTCCAAATACAGGATTCACAAACAGCCTCGCGCTTTGGGCGATCGCGTACAAAGCCAATACACTCAAGCTAGTACCCACAATTGTGTGCGGCCGAGAAAATTCCCAAAATGCCCTCGCCCAGCTTTGCGGAGCCGAGCTATTTTTATCAATCCAAGACTTGCCCATCGAATCATTGCCCATAAATCTCACACCCGCACCAAACAAATAATATTCTGTAGGGTGTGCAATGCACACCTTACTCATCAACTCAAGACTCAAAACTTCTCTGATATATGCCTGTTATTTTACAGCACAAATCAGCCCAAAACGAATCAACCCGCTCTGATATCCACGGCTCATCAATCCGAGAGCAAGTGCAGCTTGAATAGTCGTCCAACCGCTCGTTAGCAAACCCCAAATCGCGCTCGGAGTCAAAGCAGAATCGATCACCACATCCCAAAAAGGAGCAACAGCTTTTGACCAATCAGCGCTGCGAATACTTGTCAAAGGCAAACTGCGGACAATTTCCTCATATTCCGGCAAAGAAATCACATAAGGCAAAGCATAAACCCGGTAAATTTCTGCCAATTCCTTTCTCTCTTCATCAGTTAATTCACCCGCCGTTTCTCCCAGCGGGCGGTGACACCAAGTTGCCAAAATCAAAGTTCCTCCCGGCTTGAGTACGCGGCAGCATTCCTGCAAAAACTTAATTTTGTCTGGCATATGTTCGCCACTTTCGAGCGACCAAACCAAGTCGAAGGACTCATCAGGAAAAGGCATATTCAAAGCATCGGCCACCAAAAAATTCACATTGCTTTGAGCATCGGCAATTTTAGCGCGTTCGGTCGCTCTGTTGGCCTGTACCGGACTCAGAGTAATGCCGGTAGCTGTAACGACGCTAGCGCCCGTTTTATTTTGTTCGGCAGATCTGCTAAAATCACGATCGCTCCTGCCATCCAACTTTAAATTATTTGCCGCGATCGAACTAAACTTTTGAGTCAAATACAGCGTGCTGCCGCCGATGCCGCAACCGACATCGAGAATGCGGTAAGATTCACAGAGTGCCTTCTGTGACGGTACTCCAGCCCAGCCCAGCAGTTCTTCTATCAAATCTATCTGAGCCTGTCGGCGCTCTTTTTTCAAATTGCCATCCGGGCCGTAGTAACCGTGGTGCATATGTTCGCCCCACACCTGCTCCCACAGACCGCTAGAAGCGTCGTAAAGTTGCTGAATTTGCTGGTAAAGTGTTGATGTCATCGCCGGATCGCAAGTTATTAAAGGAATTCTACCGTTATTTTCCCGATGTTGTCATAGAATTTGGCTATTGAGTTCGATCGGTCTCCGGCCTTCACCAGATAGAGATGTCCTGATTTCAAGCCCGACGCTCTATTTGTGGGTTCCCTCTCAAACCTCAAATCTCAAATCGATTTGTGGGTTTCCTCTCAAACCTCAAATCCAAAATCGATTTGTGGGTTCCCTCTCAAATCTAAAATCTCAAATCTAAAACCTAAAATCGAATGACTGTCTCGCGAACCATTGCTTTGGGCTTTCTCGCTGTCATCCTCATAGGTGCTCTATTACTGATGATGCCCTTTTCCACAATTGATGGAACTTGGAGCGATCCAATAACAGCACTGTTTACCTCTACTTCCTCTGTCTGCGTCACGGGCTTGTCGGTTGTAGATGTCGGAAAATATTACTCTTTTTGGGGGCAACTGTGCCTAGTTTTACTGGTGCAAATAGGAGGCTTGGGCTACATGACAGCCACGACTTTCTTGCTGCTGTTATTGGGCCGCCGCTTTGGCTTGAAAGACAAAGTTGCCCTGCAACAATCTCTCGACAAATCCGGGCTAGCCGGCGTCGTACAACTCGTGCAGTCAATTCTAGCAACAACGCTTTTGTTTGAATTAACAGGAGTGTTTTTGCTGATGACGGTTTTCGTCCCCCAATACGGATTTAAACAGGGTGTGTGGTCTGCTATATTTCACAGCGTTAATTCCTTTAACAACGCGGGTTTTAGCATCTATTCAGATAATTTGATCGGCTACATCAGTTCGCCTATGGTTAACTTCACCGTCACTGGTTTAATCATATTTGGGGGAATCGGCTATCAAGTAATTATGGAAATGTACCTGTGGCTGCGCGATCGCTTCAACAAAAGCCCTATCTGCACAGTTTTTTCCCTGAACTTCAAAGTTGTTACCACTACAACGGCTGTCCTTTTAATTTTAGGAACGCTAGCCTTTTTGGTGCTGGAATACGACAACCCAGACACTTTCGGCGCTCTAAATTTTCCTCAAAAGCTGATGGCAGCTTGGTTTCAATCTGTTACTCCCCGCACGGCCGGGTTCAATACAATTAGCATTGGCCAAATGACCGAAGCCTCGCTATTTCTGACTATTGCGCTGATGTTTATCGGCGCCAGTCCTGGCAGCACCGGCGGCGGAATCAAAACCACAACTTTTAGGATATTGTTTTGCTGTACCACAGCAGTTGTCGAAGGCCAGGAAGATGTGGAGTGCTATCAGCGTCAGATCCCGCCACCAATGATTCTGAAAACCATTAGCGTAGTCTTCGGTTCCCTGTTGGTCGCGTTCACATCTGCAATTTTAATCGAGCTGACCAATCCCCAAGTAGAATTTATCGCAGCGCTGTATGAAGCAGTTTCAGCTTTTGCTACGGTCGGTCTTTCCACTGGGATTACACCCACGCTTTCAGCGATCGGTAAGTTGATTTTGATTGCTACAATGTACATAGGTCGCGTTGGGATACTGCTGCTGGTGAGTGCTGCCTTCGGCGACCCAAAACCCAGGTCTTTTAAGTATGCTGAGGAAAGTTTGTTAGTGGGATAAAAAAATCCTGTCTCGTTGCTGATAATCTAAACAATGGGTGACAACCCAAATCAACTTTTACTACTTACCCAAAAATCAAAAGGAGGCGGCGCTGTCTCTGTTCAAATTTAAACAGCAAGACGCTCAGCGCTGGAAATTTAGTGAACCTGTCATCTTTGAATTTTTTTCGCACTTTGCGCGCCGACAACAAGCAGTTTGCCGTTATTGGTTTGGGACGCTTCGGCAAAGCTGTGTGTTCGACTCTGCACGGCTTGGGTTACGAAGTCTTGGGAGTTGACACCGATGAAAAAAAAGTAACTCAAGCTTTGACCGATCGTATTGCTGCTCACGTTGTGCAGTTAGATTCTACTGAGCCTAGCGCTCTTGCTGAAGCCGGCATATTTGAATTTGAAACAGTGATTGTTGCGATCGGCAATTACCTAGCAGAAAGCATTACCACCACCCTTAATCTTAAGGAAGGGGGGGTACGTCACGTAATAGCCAAAGCTTCTTCGGAAACTCACTTAAAACTGTTGAAAAAAGTCGGCGCAGATCATGTAGTTTTTCCAGAACGAGAAATGGGCTGCTCTTTGGCCCGCCTTCTTACAAAACCCAGCATTTTAGAACGCTTTGACCTCGACCCAGATCACAGCATCGTTGAGTTGCTCGTTCCTGAAAAGTTTGACGGTAAAACCATCTCCGAATTGGAGCTCCGGCGCAAGTATGGTTTGAACTTGCTAGCAGTCGGGCGCGCCGACAAGTTCGAGATTAATCCGGAGCCAAGCGAACGCTTGAGAAAGGGCGACGCGATGGTAGTAATTGGTTCTAATAAAGATATCAATCGCTTGCCAATTTAACAGAGCGCCATTTTACGCACATATAGCAACATTCCTGGACTCAGAAACCCGGTTTCTTGTGTTCCGACTGTCTAAGTCCTAAGCAATTCTTGCGGGATGTGTGAAAATTTCAGACTCTTACAAACCCGGTTTATCTTAGATAAACCGGGTTTCTCTGTCAATCTTGATGTTCTAATTTTTAACTGAAATATCTAAATTGAATTTCACCAGTTCTGGGGTTGGTTCCGTCTTTGCGACCCCCTCGGAGAACCTAGCCAGACAAATCGCGAAAAATTTTAACAAAGTAGCAGCACTCGATCGCGCTCCCGCAAATCATAGGAGCGCTAGCCCTGAAAATTCAGCCAACTTTCAAGATTTTTTGCAAATAAGCTTTGCCAAAAACCACCACCGCCAAGACTAGAGCGAGTTCAACAGGCCAAGGACACGCCGCCACAAACCAAATTAACGAACAAACTCCAATAATTGCAGCTATGGGAGCCGGAATTCCGTCTAGCGTTCTATTGTCAGTCCCGGCAGTCACCCACCCAGCAATCAAGCAGACCGTCAACGGAATCAAGCAACTTGTGATCATGATTTTTACCCCATCAATTTTTTTACATATGGCATCTGAACATATTGTAACAATACATCAAAAATTGGGAAATGCACCATGAATTGCGATAAAATTTAAGATTACATACTTAATAAATAGGTAGGCAAAATTAAACTGATCTATGTAACAGTATGTAAACAGGCTTGACGTAGCCACGCTTAGGGAATTAGGATACTTTACAATCATTGACATACTTGCGTTTGACAGCGCCTACCTACTGACGCTGGGATCATAATAGTTGGTAATTTTTAGCTTCGGCTATCTCCGAAGGCAGAATTATAGCGGTTCTCAAAAAAGTGAGGTATGCCCTATGCCCTATGCCCTATGCCCTATGCCCTATGCCCTATGCCCTATGCCCTATGCCCTATGCCCATGAGTACCTCATAGGAGAGATCGAAAGGCTATAGGTTGGCATCAGGTAGAATTTAGGGATTTTTTATTCTAAAGAAGTGCTGAAAGCTTTCTACCTTGAGATGAATTGCGATGCGCCCCTCTCTGCAGGTTATACTCAGGATTGCAGTCAGTTACTGTAGAGCGTGAATCAATGCTGGGCAAATTTTTTCGCAAGCCAGAATCAGAAAACATCGATCGCGTCCCCCCGGGTCAATACCTCGCTAACGGGTTTCCTGTGCTGACCTACGGTGATACACCCTCTGTCAGCATTGAAAGTTGGGAATTTAAAGTCTGGGGATTGGCAAAACCAAAAACCTTCACTTGGTCGGACTTCCAGGCCATGCCCCAAAGTAACTTTACTGCGGATTTTCACTGCGTCACCCGGTGGTCAAAACTCGACGTGCAGTGGACGGGAGTCAAAGTCACAGATTTTATGAACTATATAGAAGTCGATCCGAAAGCTATGCACGTCCTAGAACACTGCTACGGCGGCTACACCACTAACATTGCGATCGCCGACTTCCTCCGAGAAGAAAACTTTTTCGCCCACACCGTCTTCGGCGAAGCTCTATCCGCAGACCACGGCGGCCCAATGCGGCTCGTAGTTCCCCACTTGTACGCTTGGAAAAGCGCTAAATGGATTAACGGCCTGGAGTTTACAGAAACCGAAGAACTCGGTTTTTGGGAACGCAACGGCTACCACCAGCGGGGCGAACCTTGGGCAGAGGAACGCTATAGCGGTCTGTTTTGATGCGGGCGATCGGGAGCAAGGACGGGGCCAGACCTTCTCTATACAATCTTTCTTGAGGGGCAATCCGGTCTTTTACCGCTTCAATCGGCAGAAATTGCATCTGGTCGATCGCATCTTTGGGATATCTGACGCGACGGGCTCTATCTAATTCAACCAAAATACGTAAACGCAACGATCGCATTTTGTACGTAATTTACCCGATAGATAAACTACTTTAACTCCCCTACACAAGTCCCAAAAAACAAATATTCCCAGTTTCGGGTTAATATCAAACTCCTTTAACTGTCAGTGTACACAAATATTACCGTATTTATACTTAAGTATCGGCGGTTGAGGATGGAGACTTGACAATATAATAAAAAATTAGCATAAGCCCGATCCAAATCAGTTTTGCTCACCCGCCCTCCCATGCCCGCGACTGCAAGGTTTCAATCCACAATATTTATAATTATTTAGTGGGTATTATTAGGGAGCGATCGCCCGTCTGCAGATGTGATCGACAGCATTTATGAAGGTTATGTAAAGGCTTGATAAAGAATTGGTCAAACTTTACCTAAAGTACCCCAACTGCAAACAAAGTATCGCATAATGAAAATATTAAGACCATCGCACAAAAGGAACAGGTTTATGAATACCAAACTCTTATCCGCCCTAGCAGCTACCGCCGCCGCCACAGCTCTGTTTGGCGCCGGATCTCCCGCTCAGGCCTTCTCCTTTGGTACCAACGGCATCACATTCAGTCAAGATCAAGATGTCAAGTTTAAATTCAAAGAGTCTCACGGTGGGTATACTTCCTCTTTGGGAATCTACCAGGTGAACGGCTTCACACTCGCTAACGTTGCCAAGTTATTTTCGGAAACTAAATCCTCAGACGACGGCAGCGCTAACGAATGGAAAGGAACTTTGGGCAATACCGTCACGGGTTCTGGCGAGGTAGTATTCAGATTCTTGGCAAATCAAGTTTACACTTTGGGACTCTCCAGCACTTTCGGGGAGGCGTCGAAGGGCATGGTCTACTCGACATCAGGGCTGAACCTGAACGTCGCCTCTACCGGCAGCCAGCAAGCCGTGTTTGGCGCCGCGCCGCTGTGGAGCGCACTCAACACAGCAGCAACCAACAGCTTCGGAGATGCCGGAAAATTCACAAGCGGAGTAGGTTCTCTGTTTAGCGGCGGCACGGTGATCTCCTTCGACGATCGCGGTGGCGGAAACGACGCAGACTTCCAAGATTTCACAGTCAGCGCAGAAGCAGTTCCAGAACCGATGACAATGACTGGTTTGGCTCTCGGTTTGGGTGGTTTGGTTGCAGCCCGCCGTCGCCGCGCTAGCAAGACGACTTCATGATTTTTTCAACCGGAACAATCTCCTCAATGACGCTTGACAAAATAAAATTCAATTAGGAGGCGCGCTAATGAGAAATCGGCTCGCCTTTTGCTTAATTTGAAAAGTCAGAAGGGAGAAATTGCTAGGATGATATTTTCCTAGACTTGTAGGTAATACTCATGACAATTGGTGTAGACTGAAGTAGCCTGCATAAAACCATCAGTAATGATGACTTGGACTTTCTCTCACTTCTCTCAAGCTTTGGCTTGAGAGCATCTCTGTAATCCTTGCGGTTCGAGGTTGTCGGAGATTGTCTGGATTAAAAGTATCAGAAACAGGATTTTTCCCACTATCCCACTATCCCACTATCCCACTCTCTCACTCTCTCCCTCTCCCAACTCAAAATTCAAAACTCACTCACGGTAAATTGTTCGATCGTACAAAGTCACCAGTACCGATTGAGGAATTCTAATGTCCGCCCCGATGCAGGTTACTTTCATCGCCACCACAGCCCTGGTGTTTGTCCGTCGCACCTGTGCTTGTTGGCGCAGCGTCCAATAGCGGACAATAAGATGCAAAGAACCATCGTAAAAGCCTGAAGTATCAACATCATAGGCTAAATTTAAAGGCAAGTTAGTTCGCCGCAATTTAAATGCGGATTAGCTTACCCGCACTGAATTGGTAAATACGATCGCCTTCGGCATGATAACTCTCTCTCCCCGATCGCTAATAATTTGAGTTGAACGCAGCAAAATCTTTTCAACAGTACCTTCAAAGCCTTCTACAATTATTATCCGATCGCCCAATTGAAAAGGTTCGTGCAACAGCAAAAATATTTCCGCTAAAAAGTATTTGAAGATGTCTGGGAACGCGAAACTAATCCCTACTGTCGGCGCAAAGTAAACGATTTCTTGGAAATTCTTTGTAAATCCTTGTAAAACATTATATTTTCTATTGACAAGAAAAATACCACCTAGCGATGACCAGATATGTCACACCGCCAGAAGCTTGCAAAATCCTGCAAGTCTCAGAAAAAACCCTTAGAAACTGGGAACTTGCCGACAAAATATCAGCAATCAGAACTCCCTCCAACCAGCGACGCTACGACATCGACAGCGTTCTCGGAACCGGACACGACCGAATTACAGCCATCTACGCCAGAGTCAGCAGCTACAAACAACGAGAAGACCTTGACAGACAAGTTAGCTACCTCCAAAGTCTCTACCCGCAAGCTAAAGTCTTCAAAGACATCGGAGGCGGACTCAACTTCAAAAGAAAAGCGCTGCTTGCCCTTCTGGGACAAGTCATGTCAGGAGATATCTCAACAGTTGTGGTGGGACACCAAGACAGACTGTGCCGGTGTGGTGGCGATCTCATCAAATGGATCGGCGAGCAAAACAATTGCCAACTCATGGTTCTGGGCAGAAACGAGCTGTCTCCAGAACGATAAATGGTTGAAGATATCCTTGCCATCATCCACGTCTTTAGCTGCCGACTCTACGGCTTGCGAAAATAAAAATCTGCTATCAAAGAAGATTCGAGTTTACCCGGAAACCAAGCTAGCAGCCAAATGGAGGACTTGGATTGCAGCAAGTAGATGGTGTTACAACCAAGCAATTGCTATCCTTAAAGACGAAAGAATTGGTAAGTATGACTTAAGAAAAAAGGTAATGGGCTTGGCTCCCACCTGGGTATCCGAACAACCTTACAATCCACGACAAATGGCAGTGTTTCAAGCTTTTGAGGCGCATAAGGCAGCTAAAAAGACAAAAGGGACGGCAAAATTCAGAAGCCGTTTCGATACATCTGAGACTATCCGGTTTCAAACATCTAATTGGAAATTGGGGACTTTTTATCCAACTTCTACTAAAGGGCTAACCTTTAAAGCCTCGGAACCTATCATCGAGATAATGCAACACGAACCAACACTCAGCTTGATTAACAGGCAATGGTTTATCTGCTATGCAATTGATGTACCAAAAATCAAGCCGATTGATAGCGATTTGGTGATAGCCTTAGATCCTGGCGTTAGAACTTTCCTTACTGGTTTTGACGGCAGTGGCTTTATCGAAATAGGAAAAAACGATATCGGTCGCATCTATCGGCTAGCAAGACATCTAGACAAATTAATGTCCCGCATTGGGGTAAGTAAAGGAAGGCAATTCAAGCGGCTGAGGTATGGCCTGCGAAAATCAGCAGCAAAAATTAGAATCAAAATCAAAAACTTAGTCAATGAATTGCATAAAAAAGCTGCAAAATATTTGACATGCAAGTACAAGTTAATTTTCTTGCCAACCTTCGAGACGCAACAAATGGTCAAGAAAGGTAAGCGCTCTTTAGCAACTAAAACAGCTAGGGCGATGGTCACTTTAAGTCATTATCGTTTCAAGCAAATGTTGAAGCATCAAGCCACTAAAAATGGTGGTGTTGTAGTAGACGTGACAGAAGAGTACACATCAAAAACCTGTTCAAAGTGTGGACACATTCATACTAAATTAGGCGGGTCTAAAGTCTTTAAATGTCCAGAGTGCGGACACACCCTGGACAGAGACAAAAACGGTGCTTTCAATATTTTGTTGAAAGCTTTGAGAGATACCTCCTTGATGGGAGAGCTTGCTGCTTTCTCTATCTTGCCATACACGGTTATTCCAGGCGAGCGTCCGGGATTTACCGGGTTAAATGTATCTGAACCAAGTCCTAACCAACTGATGATATCTGCAGGCTGCCAAGCTGGGAACGCCACGCAGGCGCTCAAACTGCCAGCAGCCCAAGTGAGAGTGTCAATCGATTTTAGATTTTAGATTTTAGATTTTCGATTGAAGCCTTGAGCCCACGGATAAATTCGGGGGCTTGTATCCTGGATGCTTTCGGTCAAATAATTAAAAAATGCCACGCTAACACAAAAGATTGAGATCCATCGGCCGACAGGAATGTTTGACTCTCACTGTGCGGGTGACTCCCTCGACTGGTTCGCTAATCATTAAAACACAATCAAAATTTAAGATTAGCAGCGCCGACCCCGATCGAGTAAAATCACAGCACTTGCCCGCCGATGGGTTAATCTGCTAAAACTAACAAAGTTTGATGATTTCTGAGAAATAACATACATGGTTGCTACATCCGTCAAGATTAAACACGAAGTCAAAGACTTGTCCCTCGCCCCCTTGGGAAAGCAACGCATCGAGTGGGCCGGCCGGGAAATGCCCGTTTTGCGGCAAATTCAAGAACGCTTCGCTAAAGAAAAGCCTTTTGCTGGCATTCGCTTGGCTGCTTGCTGCCACGTAACCACAGAAACCGCTCATTTGGCAATCGCCATCAAACTCGGCGGTGGCGACGCCGTACTGATCGCCAGCAACCCATTGAGCACTCAAGATGACGTAGCGGCTTGCTTAGTTGAAGACTACGGCATTTCCGTCTTCGCCCTCAAAGGAGAAGACGCCGCTACCTACGAACGTCACGTCTACACAGCCCTAGACCACCGCCCCAATATTATCATCGACGACGGCAGCGACGTGGTAGCGGCACTAATCCAGCACCGCCCGAACCAAATTGCCGACTTAATCGGAACTACCGAAGAAACTACCACAGGCATCGTGCGCCTGCGGGCCATGTTGAAAGACGGCGTGCTGACTTTCCCCGCAATGAACGTCAACGACGCCGACACCAAGCACTTCTTTGACAACCGCTACGGCACCGGTCAATCTACCCTAGATGGGATTATCCGCGCTACCAATATTTTGTTAGCCGGTAAAAATATTGTGGTTGCAGGTTACGGTTGGTGCGGCAAAGGCACGGCACTGCGCGCCCGCGGCATGGGTGCTAACGTAATTGTCACAGAAATCGATCCGATTCGGGCGATCGAAGCAGTGATGGACGGTTTCCGCGTCATGCCGATGGACGAAGCAGCAACAGTCGGAGATATATTCATTACCGTTACCGGCAACAAACACGTCATTCGTGCCGAACATTTCGACACAATGAAAGACGGCGCAATTGTTTGCAATTCCGGTCACTTCGACATTGAAATTGACCTCAAATCCCTCGGCGCAAAAAGCACCGACGTGAAAACAGTCCGGTCTTTCACTCAAGAATATCACCTCAATAATGGCAAGTCGATTATTGTGTTGGGCGAAGGCCGTTTGATCAACTTGGCAGCAGCCGAAGGACACCCCAGCGCCGTGATGGATATGAGCTTTGCTAACCAAGCTTTAGCCTGCGAATATCTAGTTACGAACAAAGGCAAACTAGAGCCGGGTATTCACTCAATACCCGTAGAAGTTGACAAAGAAATTGCCCGTCTCAAATTGGAAGCAATGGGTATTCACATTGATACCTTGACTGCCGAACAAATTGAGTACACAAACTCTTGGACTTCGGGCACTTAATCATCGTTTATCGTTCCCACGCTGTGCCGGGGAATGAATACAAGGAGGCTCTGCCTCCCTCATGGGGAGTTGAGGCAGAGCCTCGCTTATATGCGTTCCCCGGCTGTGCCTGGGAACAATCAAAAACGAGCAAAATACAAAGTACCTATTACCAATATTTAAATCAAAATGGTTGAATGGATCACTAACACAATGCAGTCGATGAGCTATCTCGGGATTGGCCTGTTGATGTTTTTAGAAAATCTTTTCCCCCCCATACCCTCAGAATTGATTATGCCGCTGGCAGGATTCACGGCCTCAAAGGGTGATGATATGGAGTTAGCGCCGGCGATCGCAGCAGGAGTAATCGGTACAATTCTGGGGGCGTTTCCCTGGTACTATGCGGGTAAATTATTGAGCGAAGAACGCTTGAGGAATTTAGCCGACAAATACGGCAAGTGGATCACAGTATCGGGTGCCGATATTGACAAAGCAAATAGATGGTTTAACAGACACGGCAACAAAGCCGTGTTTTTGTGTCGCCTCGTACCGGGAGTTCGCACCCTAATTTCCCTGCCCGCTGGCATCAATAATATGCCTTTAATTCCTTTTTTACTATACTCAACCGGCGGCACTCTTTTATGGGTAAGTTTCCTGACTTTTGCCGGATATAAACTAGGGGAAAATTATACACTTGTAGAGGAATATCTGGGCCCGGTTTCCAAAATAGTTGTGGTGATTATTGTCATTTGGTGTATTTTGTGGGTAGTCAAAAAGAATATGCAGAAGGAAAAATATCGCAAATAAAGGCAAAATTTGTGAAAATAATCGGCGTTTATTTGCGTTCATCGGCGGCTACAATCACCCTTTTGACCCCACCCAAAAACGCATACAACTTTCCGACAAAAGTCGCGAGGCGTTCAAAATTTTAGACTAAGGTTCAACATCCCAGATTCATCTGGGGAGTAAATCTAAAATCTAAAATCTAAAATCTAAAATCTAAAATCCACTGACTTGTTTCCAGCATCTTCTCAACCGTAGCGCTGAAAGATAGAGAGGGAGATTTGAGAGAAACTTCTGCTATCTTTGCTACTTTTTTAAATTGAGGTTGAAATTGGCGATCGCCCAAAAGTCACAGTGACCGGCAGCCTATCGCCCAAACATTAAACTTAAATTTATACAAATATTTAGGATTGGTGGAGGTTTAGGCAGATAATCGTGGCAAAATAGGGAACATTCCTATCCGCGCTGTTAAGATATGTACGAAAAGATTGTAGCCCCGACCACAGGTTCTAAAATTACTTTCAAAGACGGTTTGCCGATCGTCCCCAATGACCCCATTATTCCCTTCATTCGCGGCGACGGTACCGGCGTTGACTTGTGGCCTGCATCCCAGAAAGTCATGGATGCTGCGGTAGAAAAGGCTTACGGTGGCGATCGAAAAATCAACTGGTTTAAAATCTATGTAGGCGACGAAGCCTGCGATGTCTACGGTACTTACCAATATCTGCCCCAGGATTCCTTAGACGCCATCAAAGAATACGGAGTCGCCATCAAAGGGCCGCTGACAACCCCAATCGGGGGCGGCATTCGATCGCTAAACGTAGCTTTGCGGCAAATCTTTGACCTTTACGCCTGCGTGCGGCCCTGCAAATATTATGCTGGAACACCATCGCTACACAAAACCCCTGAACTCCTAGATGTAATTATTTACCGGGAAAATACAGAAGATATTTACCTCGGAATTGAATGGGCAAAAGGCAGCGAAATCGGCAAAAAATTGATTGAATTCCTCAATAATGAGTTAATTCCAGCAACACCAGAACATGGCAAAAAACAAATTCGCCTCGATTCGGGAATCGGAATTAAACCCATTAGCAAAACAGGTTCTCAGCGTTTAGTACGGCGCGCCATTACCCACGCTTTACGGTTGCCAAAAGATAAGCAGCAAGTGACTTTGGTGCACAAAGGCAACATCATGAAATATACCGAAGGAGCTTTCCGAGATTGGGGTTATGAATTAGCAACCACCGAATTTCGCGAACAGTGCGTAACTGAAAGAGAGTCTTGGATTCTGGGCAACAAAGAAAAAAATCCCGACATTAGCTTAGAAGATAATGCTCGCCAAATAGACCCAGGATACGATGCTTTGACCCCAGAAAAACAAGCCAAAATTCGTCAAGAAGTAGCCGACGTTCTGTTTGCAATTTGGGACAGTCACGGCAGCGGCCAGTGGAAAGAAAAAATCATGGTCAACGACCGAATTGCTGACAGTATTTTTCAACAAATTCAAACCCGACCGGCCGAGTATTCGATTTTGGCGACAATGAATCTGAACGGGGATTATTTGTCCGATGCGGCCGCCGCCATTGTCGGTGGATTGGGCATGGGCCCCGGTGCGAATATTGGTGATGAATGTGCAGTTTTTGAGGCGACTCACGGCACTGCACCGAAACACGCTGGTTTGGATAAAGTCAATCCCGGTTCCCTGATTTTGTCCGGGGTGATGATGTTAGAATACATGGGATGGCAGGAAGCAGCAGACTTGATTAAGAAGGGTTTGGGAGCGGCAATTTCTAACGGTGAAGTTACTTATGATTTGGCGAGGTTGATGGAGCCGCCGGTGCCTGAGTTGAAGTGTTCGGAGTTTGCTGAGGCGATTATTAAGCATTTCGCCGATTGAGTTCCTCGGTGCGCCAACAATTGAGTGCTGGAAGCAGGTCAGAGAATCATTCCAATCCTGAATCACCAGTATCTTTAAAACAACACCGCGATCTTCTATGTATTGGTACACTTGCCAAGATAGGGATAGCGGTGTTATAAAGTTCTTGAGTCCCAGAGCAATTCTCACTCATGAGCGAATAATTAGTTAGGGTAGGCAAGCAAGGGGGCAAGCGCAGGGAAGTTCTCCTAAACCAATCTCGCGAATAATTATTATGACAAATTGTACAGATACTGGAGTTTTTATGAAAAACAAAGAGCAAACTGATACGATGCGGGTTTTGATTCTGGCGGATGTTTGCAATCCTGAGTGGCCTTCTTTACCGGTGGTTGGATATAAATTTGCGCGTGCAATAAGCCATTATGTTGAGGCTACGGTTGTTACTCAAATTCGGAATAAACCCAATATCGATAAAGTCGGGATGGGTAAGGCTAAAGTCGTTTATCTAGATACAGAAAATGTTGCGGTTCCCATTCAAAATCTAGCTAATTTACTAACCGGTGGCTCAGAAAAATCCTGGACTATTAGGACAGCGCTAGGTTATTTCAGCTATCTCGCCTTTGAGTGGGAAGTATGGCAGCGCTACAAGCAAGAGTTGCAAAGCGGGCATTTCGATGTCGTTCACCGGATTACCCCGATGTCGCCCACGCAGCCAAGTCCTATGGCAGCTTGGAGTCCTATTCCTTTTTTGCTTGGGCCTCTCAACGGCGGGCTGCCTTGGCCGAAAGCTTTCACAACAGAGTTGAAGCGGGAACGTGAGTGGTTGAGCTATGTGCGAAATGCTTACAGGTTAATGCCTTTTTACCGCTCTACTTATGAACGTTCAGCAGGAATTCTGGCGGCATTCGATCACACGATCGTAGATTTGCCAGCCTCAGCGAGAGCGAAGACAATTAATTATGCCGAAGTTGGCATCGATCCCGAATTGTTTAAGCTGCCCCAACGCTCTAGCAGCGAACAAGTGACGGTACTGTTTGCCGGCAGGCTAGTTCCCTATAAATTGCCAGAAGTTGTCATTCGCGCTTTCGCTAACAGTTCGATTTTGCAGCAGCATAAATTAGCGATTGTTGGCGACGGACCCGAACGTCCTAGACTAGAACAATTAATCGCAGAACACAATTTAGGCAACTGCGTTAAACTTTTAGGTCAAAAAACCCAACCTGAAGTGGGAGAATTGATGCGCCAAGCTGAGATTTTTGCTTTTCCCTCGATTCGCGAACTGGGGGCTGGCGTTGTGGTTGAGGCAATGGCCTGCGGTATGGCTTGTGTTGTAGTTGACTACGGCGGACCCGGTGCGCTGGTAGAGCCCGATCGGGGGATTAAAGTTCCTATAAGTAATTTTGACACACTGGTAAAAAATTTTACCGCAGAACTCGAACAGCTTGTCGCCGATCGCCCTCGTGTTGCACGCATGGGCATTGCAGCCCACAATTACGCCATGAATCACTATTCCTGGGATGTTAAAGCTCAGCAGATGCTGCAAGTTTATCAATGGTTAGCAAGTCATGGCAGTGTCAAACCGGATTTTGAGCTACAGTCAAATAGCTTGTGACCGCTCATCAAGTTTAATTCTCAGTTAGGACTTACGCCAACTGCCATTCCGCGCTCAACGGCGGGACGCTTCTGCAAGGTTTCTACCCAACGTTTGAGGTGCGGGTGGTTGTCGAGGGTTAATCCTTGAAATTCGTAAATAGCAACCCAGGGATAGGTAGCAATGTCGGCAATAGAATAGTCGCCGCAAATGTATTCATATTTTGCTAGTTGAGTGTCTAATACTCCGTAGAGGCGCAAGGTTTCTTTTTCGTAGCGCCCAATCGCATAGGGAATTTGTTCGGGTGCAAAGCGTTTGAAGTGGTTTAGCTGACCAAACATCGGGCCGACGCTGGCCATTTGAAACATCAGCCATTCCATAACTTGAAAGTATTTTTGTTTGTCTGTGGGCAGAAATCTGCCGCTTTTTTCGGCAAGATAGATCAGAATAGCGCCGGACTCGAAGACGGTGATGGCGTTATCTCGATCGACTATCGCCGGAATTTTGCTGTTGGGGTTGATGGCGATGAATTCTGGGCTAAATTGGTCGTTTTTTGTGATGTCGATGACGTGCACGTTGTAGGGTAAACCTATTTCTTCGAGCATGATCGAGACTTTGCGACCGTTGGGGGTAGTAAAAGTGTAGAGGTCAATCATAGTTGTGATGTTAAGTTGAAAGTTGGCAAGGTAGTAAATAACCTGATATACTATCACAATTTGGACGAAAATTGCGGATTTTAAATCTATTGTGTTAAAGTTATATTCTAATAATACAAGAATAACGATCGCTCGAAATGGATATTATTGAAATTCTCAAAGACGATTATCAAAGATTTCCCGATAATCAGACTTACAGCATCTATGCAAAAGATGTTTATTTTGAAGATCCGGTGAATCGATTTACAGGAGTCGATCGCTACCGCAAAATGATCGGGTTTATGGGGACTTTTTTTCAGGATATAAATCTCGATTTGCACGAGATTTCGCAGTCGGGAGATACTATAGACACTCGCTGGACTCTGAGCTGGATCGCACCGCTACCTTGGAAACCGAAAATGGCGATCGCCGGTAGGAGCGAACTGAAAGTCAACAGCGACGGTTTAATTGTTTCTCACATCGATTATTGGGACTGTTCGCGGTTGGATGTGCTCAAACAGCTTGTATTTCCTGTGAAAACTAATGTTTGAGAATTTTTATTAGGTTTTTTAGCAATAAAAAATAGTGTTTCCAGAGCGAGATGCCCTTTTTAACTGCAGATGTTAGCAGATAAACGCAGATGAACGCTGATGGATTTTTATTTGTTGCAATTGATAGCTGAGATAAGTAATTTTAACTTATCTTGACATGGCAGCAATTTCGTGAGTTAGCGAAAATGTGCTGTGTCCGGCGGCTGCTTGTCGCCCAAATTAATTTCCCCACAAAATTAATTTTCTTTACATAACGTTACAATATAGGAGTAAACTACTTTCAGGCGAGCTAAACAATCAATGCGCTTAATATTAATGACTGGAAAAGGCGGCGTCGGCAAAACCTCCGTAGCCGCTGCGACAGGGCTGCGCTGTGCCGAATTGGGATACAAAACCCTAGTGCTGAGCACAGATCCCGCTCACTCCTTAGCCGACAGCTTTGACATGGAACTCGGACACGATTCGCGGCTGGTGAAACCGAATTTGTGGGGAGCAGAATTAGACGCTCTCAGGGAATTAGAAGGCAATTGGGGAGCAGTTAAGCGCTACATTACTCAAGTCTTGCGAGCGCAGGGACTCGAAGGGGTGCAAGCTGAAGAATTAGCCATCTTGCCAGGAATGGATGAAATCTTCGGTTTAGTGCGAATGAAGCGGCATTACGACGAAGGCGAATTTGATGTTTTAATTATCGATTCTGCTCCGACTGGCACAGCATTGAGACTGCTAAGTTTGCCGGAAGTTGGTGGCTGGTACATGAGAAAATTTTACAAGCCGCTGCAAGGTATATCTGCTGCCCTTAGACCTTTAGTTGAACCTATTTTTAGACCAATTGCGGGTTTTTCTTTACCAGACAAAGAGGTGATGGATGCACCTTACGAATTTTACGAACAAATCGAAGCTTTGGAAAAGGTTTTAACTGACAATACTGTCACTTCGGTAAGGTTAGTTACCAATCCAGAAAAAATGGTAATTAAAGAATCTCTGCGCGCTCATGCCTATTTGAGTTTGTACAATGTAGCTACCGATTTAGTAGTAGCTAACCGGATTATTCCCGCAGAAGTAACTGACCCATTTTTCAAACGGTGGAAAGAAAGCCAGGAACAGTACCGTCAGGAAATTCACTCAGATTTCATGCCGCTGCCAGTTAAGGAGGTGCCACTTTATTCCGAAGAAATGTGCGGTTTGCCAGCTTTGGAACGGTTGAAAGAAACGCTTTACAAAGACGAAGACCCAAGTCAAGTTTATTACAAAGAAAATACGATTAAGATCGTGCAGGAAAACAATCAATATAGTCTTGAACTGTATTTGCCCGGAATTGCTAAGGATCAGATCCAGTTGACCAAAACGGGAGATGAGTTGAATGTTCGGATTGGGAATCACCGCCGTAATTTGGTGTTGCCGCAAGCTTTAGCGGCACTGCAACCTTCGGGGGCGAAGATGGAGGATGATTATTTGAAGATTAAGTTTGCTTAACAGGACTTACGCACTATCAACCTAAAAAACCCGGTTTCTAGGAAAAATCGTGGATTATCCCTTGAGATATTCACGCAGAAACCGGGTTTTTGGCCCGCGTGCAGGTATTGAGCTATTCAGCAGACTTACGCCATTCTTGTCCGAGGCGAACTGCTTTGTCAAAAGTAGGATGGTTGCGTCTGCGTTTATGAGACAGTGACTTTTGTAATGGTATCAATTCCGATTGTATGGGAATGATTTAACCGCAGAGGGCGCAGAGGGCGCAGAGTCTGCAGAAGAGAGAGATGAATAATTCCGATGTCAACGGGTTGGATATGAGATGCTGCTGGCTAGACACAATTAACAGGACTCAGCACGAACGACTTCCTTTAATGCCTCATCAATCACTGCATCGCTGACACCTCGACGCTTCAAACTTGCTACTAAGGCTGTTACTGTCTCGCTCTCAAATCGTTCTAAATCAACGCGCAAACCTTGACCGATATAAGCACGAATTAATGGCTGATAACCCGAAAAACCCAACAATGGTGCAACTTTTTTTAAATCTTCCACAACATCTTCGGGCATACGAATCGTCACGCTAGTCATTGGACGGTTGCGGTTTAATCGCTGCTTTAATGCTTCAACCTTCATACTCTGCCCTCTCCTGACGAGTTGCTTTACGTGCTGAAATAAGTTGCGGCTCTTGTACCCGGTAAACAATTCCCTATTATAAGCCCCACCGATTATCTTAGAAAATCAGTAATTTTATTCCATTTCATCACTTCCGCCAAGTCAATCGCCGTCAACCCATCAGGATTCTTAATCATTTTATCAGCGCCATACTTTAATAATAATTTAACAGGAGTTAAGTTGCCAGCCAATGCCTCACATTGCAGCATAGTCCAGCCATTTTCATCAATTTGATTTACAATGGTAGGATTTTCACTTAATGCAGAATCAATTTTTGCAGCCATATTCTCACTCATTGGATGCTCGCCGATTTCATATTCATCCTTATTTCTTGATTCTTGATTTAAATAGCTATCGGGAACAATTCGGATTTCTCTCGGATCGCCGAATTCCAAACCCCAAGCATCATCATGCACACGCCTTCGATCGCTATTCATTGTAAGCCGTATTGCATTAACAGTATATGCACCATAAACCATCCCATCAATAGAATATATCCAATCATTGATATCGTTGAAGCCCATCACAATCTGGTCGCCCGATCCAATTCCATCTATCCATCTCGGATCGTTTAATAAATCTCCACTAACTTTCAGACCATCAAAATTAACATTCTCCACCCACATATGTTCAACTGATGGTGCAGAATCCGTCACCTTTCCCGTCGGAAATCCAAGTTTTACTGCACTTATATCCAGCCCAGGAATTATCCGCCGCCTTTCCCATGACAACTCACGCCAAAAATATTTAAATGATTCGCGTGCCTTCTTGCTAGCAAGATTTATATCCGGGTCATCACCCTGAAATCGATAAATATTTTGACTCATTTACCACTCCGCAGTTGATTGTTAGAGGTACTTCTAATATTAATATACATCATAAGCAGGTTAAGTATATCAAGGGAAAGGGATGAAAAGAATTCGACCTTCATATTCATCAGGCTGACTGCAACAAATAAATAGTTCTAAATCATCAATGATCTTACCAATGGGTGCTGTTGCAATAACCTCAATAACTCCAAGCATAGGTAGTCCTTGATTGACTGCTCGTAGGCATACATCGTAATAGTGGCCACATCATGGGTAAGTAAGATGCGTCCTTCATTAGCCGCCCATTCTAAAATATCTGGATCGTCAGTGTGAATCAGCCCTACATCTTGGACACGAACAATATCTAATTCAGGCAAACGTCTCACCAGCCCACGCAATATGGCTCCATTAAAATTTTCATCAGTTAGAAGGCACACTTGGTATCCACTCCCCTTTTGACTGATAACGAGTAAGCAAACGTTGTCTCAGATCAACTAAGTTGTGTTGTCGAGAAAGTTCTTGTCTCAGTTGCTGAGATTGTTGGCTGCGCTGTTCCAAATAACTGTCAATTTCCTGACGATGGTTTAGATAGTAAGCAATGGTACTGTATATGTCTTCTAAGCGAACAACTGAATACTGAATAGCGATTTCTTCGGGAGTGGAGCCATTGTGGTATGAAGCAAGTATGCTATCTAGGGTGACTCGACTCGAACCTATACGGATACCTCCCGCTTCATCCCAACGGAAAGGAGGAGAGGTTGCTTGGAATTTTGCTGGGGCGCTCATTAGGGACATATTCTAGCTGACTTGAACTGTATCGAAACATTGTAGCAAGAAGCCTAATTCTTTGTCGGAAGGTAATGAAAGCCAACCATAATTATAGCTGTCGCTATGCTGGCTTTGCTACGAATGCAGGATAGGTTTTGTGTGCATCTGCATAAATCCTAAGTGCTACAGACATTTGCTGGCAGTTTCTCCTTGTGCCTGAAACCAAGCAAATGTTTCAGGATCGACTTGAACTTGCATAGTAATAGCCGACTGAGGCATTCGTAATTGCGCTCTAGTAAAGAACTCCTCCGATAGTGGTGGACTATCGGAAGTATCGATATCTTCATCGCTCATTGCGTCGATTCTCGCCCAGTCGGTTTGTGAGGTATTGTTCATAGCGTCTGCGTTCATAAGACAGTGACTTTCGCCCTGGAGATAATGCGAACTGTTTCCTCATCAAGCTCCGTGTAGACAACAACTACAATTCGTCCATCAAGTAAACCAATACCGATACTCGACTCCAACGCATTGTTAGGCTTTCTGATTGCTACGGATATGGCAATAAATTTAAGTTTTGAATGAATCGATAATCTCGTTGGTTCTTAGTGATGAAAGGGTACTCCCATACTATTGCTGTAGCTGCGATCAAGCCATCGGCAATTAGTAAGCCGTGACTTAGCCGATACAACCGTAACAAGTCAACCGCCTTATCTGAGATAGACTGGTCAATTCTAATCACGTCAAACTGCTGGATAAATTTTTCTAGAGTCTGTAACTCTACCTTGTTAGCGCAGCCAACAATTAGCTCCATTTGTGTGATTATGGTAATTGCTAATCGAGAACTTTATTTTAGTCCTTGCAAACAATTAACTGCATCAGGAATACCACGACCAACATCAATGATTATGTCGGTATCTATGATAGTTGAACTAGCCATGTGCTTTTTACCACTCGTTTTCTCGGAGATTACGTACCCAGGTAGTGCTACCTAAGTCTTGACGATCTCGCCACATTCCAATAAATGGATCGTTCATTAAATCAACATTTACTGACGAAGAGACAGGTTCATCATATATGTACTTTTGTTTTAAAAAGGCGATCAAACTTACCACTTGACTCTGTGCTTCAGCCGGCAGAGATAAAAATTCACCTAAAAACTCTTGATTTGTCATGGCTATACCTTTTAAACAGAACAAGATATCTTTGATTAAGTCTATCAATATTTTGAGATTTTGGGAACTACTCCCTTCCCGTCATGGGGTCAAAAGCAGAAATTTTCTGTGTAAAATCCAAATTTTGGGTAGTTAGGCAGAAACTTTCTCTGTTTCCATGACTATTCCTCTTCTTTCCCTTCCTCTGTGCTCTCTGTGCCCTCTGCGGTTCCTTCAATCTTTCCCGCATTAACCTCAATCTTTTGCGAGTGGCGTTCCGACGCAGCTTTTTGCAGCATTTTCAACTTTTCTGGGTCAGCATTCGATCGCCAAAACAACTTATGATCCTTAATTTTAACGCAATTTTCCTCCAAACACTTCATCCATTCCCGATGTTTCTTAACTGCGCCACGATCGAGAATCCCTAACTTTTCTTCTTGGCGGGTGAGTTTCGCAAACTTGTCATAATGGGGATAACTAGCAGTAACAAAAGCTTCTTTTCTTACTAAAATTGGTGGATTATACACATCAGAATAGTCTTGATAGCTCACAGAAAGGTCGCGCAAATCTATGTGCATAGAAGTGTGAAGGGCTGGATGCGGGTTAGTGTCAAAATCGGGATAAAATAAATAGGAAATCTGAGGTCTGCGAGCGTAAAATTTGATAATTGTCGCGCCGTCAAGTCTGCCAATTGTGCGGTTGGCGCAGCCTTCGTAGAGCCTGAGCAAAGGATCTAGTTCTTCTAATGCAGAGACGTGAACTGAAAGAGTACCGGGCTGTTTGTAGCCGATCGCACTATCTTCGCAGCAATCCGCAACAATATCAGCTTTGCCCAAACTGTATAGCATTAAATCTGCCAAAGTGCAAGCTTTTTGATAATTGTCAAACAAACCTTTGATGTCGTTGCGGATTTGAGCCGGGAGTCGGCGGATTGAAGGTCGTGAAGCGTAGCTATCCCGTAGGGAATCGCCCAAACCGTTCAGAGCCAGATACACCAGCAAATCTTGGCGGCGCTTGTCGGCGATTTTCTCCCAATCATCCGCATCCGTTGCTTGCAAAATCACCCTCCAAGCGCGATTAAAACTGTGAAATTCCTCCTTAATCGCCGATTCTTCCGCTAGTTCGCCTTTAACAGGAAGGCGGCCCCGATCGCTCACAAAAGCCATCAAAGGAGCCAACATTTCCGCATAATCCTCAAACCGCTTAACTTGCGATCGCACCCTGGGAGTCGATAAGTGCGATCGAAACCGAGAAGCACGAAAACTTTCACCCTCCGCCGCATCCCGAAACACAAAATAAATCCCCAAAGCAACAGGAATTGCATCCACACTCAAAACTTGGTCGATATAAACCTTCAACTCTTCTTGTTCGTAATACTTCTGAAAAGTATTCCGAGAAGTAATCACCCCATCCCCGTAAGCAATTTGACCTTGTTGGCGATCGTCAATCAAAACCTGAGCCGCTACCACTAATAAATTCTTAGTTAATTCCCAAGCATTCAGCAAAGCTTCTCGTCGTTCCGCCAAAGATTCAATCACATTAATCACATAACCAATATTCACAATATCAGCACAAATTCGCGGAGTATCCGGCTGATAGTAGGGGTCCCAACCAGAAATAGCATAACCCTCTTGTGCAATATATTTAACATCCCCGCCGAAACCGCAACCGTAATCAAAAAAAGTCGCCCCGTCGATCGCTAAATCAGCTTCTAAAACCAGACGCAGAGGTTTAGAAAGCGAATTGCGTACCATTGCAGCTTTGTGCCGCTCGATCTTAGGAATTGATAGCTCACTATTCTCCTCTTTCAAACGCTCGACAACAGTATGATCTTGGATTTCTACACCGCAATATCCCAAATATTTTAGCCAACCCTCGCGAGTGCCGATAACGCTAGTATTGTCAAGCAGCCCCCACTTTTCCTCGCTGCGAGTCAGCCTCGCAAACTTTTCGTAATAGGGATAATCCGCAGCTACAAAAGTTTCCTTACGGTGCAAAACCGGGGGGTTTTCGCTGTTGCTGTAATCGAAATATTTAACTTCCCCTGTTGCTAGATTAATTTGGATGCTGGTTTGCAAAGCAGGATGAGCATCTGTATCGAAATCAGGGTAAAAAAGATAAGATATTTTAGGTTGATGAAGCTGAAACTTAACTAAGGTTGCTTCCTCAATATTTTCTATATTTATTCTGGCACAATTTTCATAAATTATGAGGAGAGGATTGAGTGCTGGTAAGGCCGAAACGTGAACGTAAAAAGCCGTTGGCAATTTTTTCCCAACCTTGCTCTCTCGACAGCAGCGAGCCACTTTTTCTACTAGGTTGTCAACACGAAAATTATTAATTTCGTCTGGGGGGTACGGCACTGCGGCTACATAATCTTTCTCCGAAATAGCCTCGTTTTCCTGCAACACTTTCCGAGCAAAAACCATCAAAGGCGTTAGCAGTTCTCCATTATTTTCTAATGGCTCGCTCTCTAAAATAGTGTTTGTACTGGTATCGTAAGTCATAGCTAAATTAATTTATTTTTTAATTAACCGCAGAGAACGCAGAGAACACAGAGTGAAGAAAGAAAGAATTTATTTCTTAGTCCGCGTAGGCGGACTTCGTTTGTGTAGGCGCGATTTCAATCGCCGACTACGATCAACTACGATCGACTACGATCGACTGACATATTAACCAAACATTCGAGTTTCCACAAATTCTTGAACCCGGGCTAAATGACTGGACAAACTCACTAATATGTTCTCAACCCTCTCCATATTTAACAATTCCCTCTCTGGTGGTTCAGATTGAAAGCCTCGCGCTTGATGCTCCAATTGTGCGGCCAAATCCGACATCAGAGCAACTCCCACATTAGCAGAAGTTCCTTTGAGACGGTGGGCTTGATATTCCACAGCTTGCCAATCTTTAGCTTCTAGAGCTAGTTTGGCAGCAGCCATATCAGCTTGGGCGTCTGCCACAAAAGCTTGCAAAAGTCGCTCTGGTAATTTAATATTAACTCGTCCGAGTTGCTCCAATCTGCTCTTGTCGAACAGTCCGTCGTAGTCTCTATGTTCCCAAGTTTGAAGTGCGATCGCCCTTGGTGTCGGCCGAGCCACAACCTGCGCTTTTTCCACAAGTTCTGTATAATTCGTTGCTAAGTGAGATTTATTTTCCGAGTTAATACCTTTTACTCCATACTTATTTTCACCCTCAACATTTAGGGCTTCATACTTTTTCAGGGCCGCCGCCAAAGCATCTAAATCTACAGGTTTGCTGAGATAATCGTCCATCCCCGCCGCCAGACACTTTTCTCGTTCCCCCGGCATAGCATGAGCAGTTAAAGCCATCACAAAAGTATGCCGATCGCTTCCTTCGATTTCCCTCAACTTTTGCGTCGCTTTGTAACCATCAAGTACCGGCATTTGACAGTCCATCAGCACTAAATCATAGCTTTTTTTAGCCAGTAAATCCAGCGCTTCTTGACCGTTGACCACGCAGTCAGCCTGATAGCCTAAAACGGCCAACTGTTCGACAAGAACTTGTTGATTGATCGGGTGGTCTTCCGCCACCAAAATTCTCAGCGATGACAGCGAATTGGGAGTAACATATTGAGAATTAACTGCTGGCAATTTGCAAGTATTAGCAGCCTCCAGCCTCCCAAACTCTCCCGTTCCCTTCACCGACGCAAGCATTGCCTCAAGCAGGCGGCTTGGCCGCACCGGCTCGATCAAATATCCGTTAAAACCCTGACTGCAAAGCGATTCAGCTTTGGGCTGTTCTCGCAAAGCAGTCATGGCGATTAACGAGCCAACTGTCGAGGTCGATCGCACTTTTCTAGCAAATTCCTCCGCATCCAATTCCGGCATTTGCAAGTCCACAAGCACCACATCCCAGCTTTTTCCCCTCTCCCCCGAATTCTGAGAAATCCCGCCCTGGGCCTTGTTCAACCAAGTCAAAGCCTCAGTAGCAGTTTCTGCCTCATCGCAGCGGGCACCCCAACTTTGAGCGAGCGATCGCACCGCTGCCCTCCTCAAAGCGCTTTCCGATACTACTAACAGCTTCTTGCCCGCAAGTTCGGGATCGGGAGGCTCAACTGCCAACTGTTTTTCCAAAGGTACAGTAAACCAAAAAGTAGCACCGCTACCTAGCAAACTGCGAACTCCAATGTCCCCTCCCATCATCTCCACTAACTGCTTACAAATAGCCAAACCCAAACCCGTGCCGCCGTAAGGTCTAGTCGGAGAATCGTCTACCTGAGAAAAAGATTGGAACAGCTTTGTTTGCCCTTCGGCCGAAATTCCAATGCCAGTATCCCGCACGGAAAATAGCAATCTTGCTTCTTGTCTACCGTCTGCCTGTCGGTTGCCCTGTTTCACAGTTACGTGAACTAGAACTTGACCGCGATCGGTAAATTTTATGGCATTACCGGTCAAATTCAGCAAAACTTGCTTCAATCTCCCCGAGTCGCCCACCAACTTCCTCGGCACTGAGCTATCAACTAAAATATTCAATTCAATACCTTTTTCTTCTGCCAAATGCGCTATAATTTCTATCACCGACTCAACGCAACTATCCAAATCAAAATTAGACTTTTCCAGTCGCATTTCTCCCGCTTCAATCTTAGAGAAATCGAGGATATCATTAATAACAGTCAGCAAATGTTCAGCACTGCGGTAAATCGTGTGAGCACAGTCCCGCTGTTTCTGTTCCAGAGGAGCGCGCAGCAGCAATTGAGCCATTGCCAAAACCCCATTCATCGGAGTGCGAATTTCGTGACTCATGTTCGCCAAGAATTGCGACTTCACCCGGCTCGCTTCTAAGGCAGTTTCCCGCGCTTCCACCAACTCATTAATCTTGTCGGCCACCATCACAATTCCCCCGACTTTCTCGTCTGGATCGTACCAAGGGTGAGCAGCCCACCGCAGGTACAGAACAGATCCGTCGGCTCGTTCCCAGGCATCTTCGCTCACAGAAACTACCTTGCCTTTGAGCACTTCTTGGTACATTACTTTCCAGCGATTGGGGGTATCTGGAAACAATTCGTAATGGCTGAGATTATTCAGGGACGGCAACTCCAAATCAAATTGACTAACCCATTTTTTAGAATTAGCCATATAGCGCATTTGTGTATCGAACATCGCCATTGCTACAGGCACGCAATTAATAATTTGTCTCAGTTGCAGCCGTTCCCTTTCCAGAGCATCTTCCGCCTGTTTGCGCTGAGTAATGTCGCTAATCATACCGGCCATCCGCAGCGGTTTTCCTTGGGAATTCCGCTGAGCTTTTCCCTGAGAAGTGCAGTAGCGGTAAACACCGTTCGAGTGTAGCAGCCGGAATTCTACATTATAGTCTATTTCTTGTTCCAAGTGAGCGGCGATCGCCGCGACGATTCCCTCCTTGTCATCGGGGTGCAAGCGGTTGTATAGAGCTTCCATAGTCCTGCCAAATTGCTTTCGCGACAAACCGATAATTTCCAAAAGGCGATCGTTCCAATAAACCTCATTTTTACTTAAATCCCAATCCCAAATTCCGTCGTTCACTCCCTCTAAAACTAACCTGTACCGTTCCTCACTTTCCTTAAGTTTTTGACTGGCATCAAACGCCTTTGATTCGGCGCGGTAAACGCGCATGGCATTGTACACGCTGCGAGACAAACTATCGGGAGAAAGCTTATTTTTAGCAATATAATCAGAAGCTCCAGCCTTCATCAATTCCACAGCAATTTGTTCGTCGCCTTGACCTGTGAGCACAATTAAGGGAACTTTCAGCCCTGCTTCTCGTAGATTTTTTACCAAACTCAGCCCGTCTCCGTCGGGCAATCCGTAGTCGAGCAATACGCAGTCAAATTTGCACTCAAATATTTGATTTAATAGCAGCCCATTTTCTGTCTCCTCAACCTCGCTTAAAGGTTGAGATTTATTTTGTTTGGAGAGTTTCGCGGTAGCCTGAGTAGAATTTTTGCTGACCGAGAGTTGGGCCAGGGCATCCGCGCAGTCTTCTGCTTCAGTAACTTCTGCCGAAACACCAGCGGACTTGAGCGATCTTTTGATCGCCATTCGATCGACTGCATCGTCATCAACTATCAGAATTGTGAGAATTTTGTCCATAAAAACCGAATTGTGGATTACTCCGAAAAAGCTGCTGTCGAGAAAACGGAATTAAAACAACTGCATCGCTGAAAAATCACAAACCCCCCTTGAAAATTTTTTTATTAAATTTTCCCTGGTTTAGGGAATTTCGCTCAGCATCCAGTATCTGTTGAGGGTAGCCATCACTTCCACGAAGTTAGAAAAAGTCACAGGTTTAAGAATATAGCCCGCTACATTCAAATTATAAGCTTTTACTTTATCTCTATCTTCATTAGAAGTTGTGAGGACGATTACCGGAATTGACCTCAAACATTCATCCAGTCGCAATTCTTGCAAAAACTCGATCCCGCTCATTCTCGGCATATTCAAGTCCAGCAAAATCAACCGGCGCGCTTGAGGCATTGGAGGGTCTATTTTTCCTTCTCCACGTAATATTGCCAGAGCTTCTAATCCATTGGCAGCAATGTAGAGGGGGTTGACGATGTTATTTTTTTTGAAAGCTCGCCGGACGTTCATCACATCAACCTCATCATCTTCTACCAAGAGAATATGAATTTTTTTGTCTTGCATAAATCAGCCATTTTATAGATGTTTTTTAAGCGCCAGTCTCGTTGGGGAGGTTTAGCCAGCACGGATCGCGAACCCAGCAGGTTTAATCTCTATTGTCCTTTTTGACAACTCCTCGGCCTGAAGGCACGAGGATTCTTGGTTCATTGGGACTACTCATGTAGCTTCCCCTCCCCAAAATTCACGCTCGTTTTGCCCAACCGCTGTATATCCACGCTGCAACACCACTTGCGCGGCTGCAACATCTCGATTCGTTTCATAGCCACAGGTTTGACATTTATGTACCCGTTCGGATAGTTCTTTTTTGCCTGTATGGGTTTGACATCTTGGACAAGTTTGACTTGTTCCGTTCGGGTTTACAGACGCGAAGTACGCACCTCGCTTAAAGCAAACATGGCTCAAGATATTCAAGAACTGACCAAACCCTGCATCAAGCGTGTGCTTGGCACACATTCCGGCTGACATTGCTTTGAGGTTCAAATCCTCAGCAAATACTGTTTGGGCTGCGTTGCATAAATGATGTGCAGTCTTGAAATGAAAGTATGAGCGACTGTTCGAGATGTATTCGTGGTGCTTCGCTATTTGGTGATGAATTTGACGAAACTTTCTAGAGCCTTTTTTCTTGCGCGATTGTTGACGTTGCAGCAATTTCAGCTTGCGTTGTCCATCCACAAAGAATCTAGGTCTATCAATCAATTCACCATCAGAAGTTGCCAAAAAATGTTTTAACCCTAAATCAATCCCTAATCCATGTCCTGAAGGTGAGGCTTGAGGTACTTTGATATCACATTGCAAACTGAGCATGGCCGAGGAGCCAGAAGCCCTCTTAACAACGCGAATTTGCTTAACCTCAAACCCTTGAGGGATTGGACGATCCAGGTGCATTTTAACTAACCCAATCTTGGGTAGGTTGACCCAATCGGCACCATCAAACTGTTTAACGGATTCTAGATTCAATTGAGGGAACACTACGGAGCGCATCCGCTTTTTGAATCTAGGAAAACCGTGTCCTCGTTCCCACATTGCCACAAACGCTGCTTCTAGTTGGCGCAACGCCTGCTGCAAGACATGGGTGTGAGGCAATTTCAACTCAGGAATTAACTTCTTTGCTTGGGCTAATGATTTGCATTGGCCCGCAAAGGTTGGACGCGGTGCATCAGCAGGGATCATGTATTCCTGCTTCATGCTGCACGAGTTGATATCACACTTACGAGAATTAACCCAATCTTTTCGTTCTCGCAATGCAAAGTTGTAGACCTTGCGGCAAATATTGAGCCACTGGTCGAAAGTCTGGCGTTGCGTATCGGTAGGAATGAGCTTGTACTCGTAGGTTAGATTTAACATACAGCCATTGTAGAGCCGACCTGAATAAATGCAGTGCTGTTTAATGCAAAAACCTCGCTGAGAGATTCCGAGCCGAAAGTCCCCCTAGAAGGGGGAGGCTTGTATCCCATTTTTTTGGTCAAGAATCATTTATTCCGGGGCCGATGACGGTATCTACCGGCAGGTGTACTCGCCCCTCATGCTCTCAGGGGCGCAGCCGAGATCCAAAAACTCGCCAATAACGCCCGATCGAGCTACGGTAAAATCTAAAACTCATCTACCTTATTATTAATCGCCATGTCAGCCGATCGCAAACTCTACGAAGGCAAAGCCAAAATCCTCTACTCCACCGAAGACAGCGAAATTTTGCTGACCCACTTCAAAGACGACGCCACAGCCTTTAACGCCCAGAAACGGGGCAGCATCGTCGGCAAAGGCGAAATCAACTGCGCCGTATCCGCCCACCTGTTTCGGATGCTAGAAGCCAAAGGCATTCCCACCCACTTCATCGACACGCCGGCCCCCAACCAAATGCGAGTCTGTCGCGTCCAAATCTTGCCATTGGAAGTCGTAGTCAGAAACATTGCCGCCGGCAGTCTTTGCAAGCAGACCGGGCTCGCCCTCGGCACAATAGTCAATCCCCCGCTGGTGGAGTTTTATTACAAAAACGACGATTTGGGAGACCCGCTGCTGACCCGCGACCGGCTCCAGTTAATGCAGCTAGCCACCCCCGAACAAGTAGACCAACTAGAAATAGCCGCCCGCGAAATTAACGAAATACTCAAAGAATTTTTCACCGAGTGCGGCATCACCCTAGTAGACTTCAAACTAGAATTCGGTATCGACCAACATCAAAATCTGCTCCTCGCCGACGAAATCAGTCCCGACACCTGCCGCCTCTGGGACAACGCAGAAACCGACCCCGACGCCCGTGTTATGGACAAAGACCGATTCCGCCGGGACTTGGGATCGGTGGAAACCGCTTACCAGCAAGTTCTCCAACGGGTTCTAGCTCAGAAAGTCTAGAGGCTTTAACAATGCGCTACAATTGCACAGTTTGTCACCCTTGTGCCTTTGATGTCAGCTCAGCGGTCAACAGTCATCAATTAGCGGTCAGCGCGAAATTCCACCGACTTATATAACTAATGACTAATGACTAATGAATAATGACTAATGTGGTGTGTGAATTGCCCAAAAAAGTGAACAAAAATGCGTTTATCTGCTGTATTGGTGGCAGTTTTTACTGCCTCAGCAACATTCGGGTTATCAAATTCTGCAAACGGCCAAACATCCTACTCTGAATCTGCAGAGGAAGCTTTGGCTGCCGCCCGGCCCGCCCCGTCGATCGAATTACCCGATCGCCCCATTCCAGAATTAACCCAAAACCCTCCTCAAAACCGCAAAGCCGCTAAAACCGGCAAAGGGGAAGCCCTAACAATAGCTACGGCCCCTGACAGAGGACAAGGCGAGGAGCCCCCAAACCTAGTCACAGACCCGCCCTCCCCGGTTTCACCTCCGCTCCTTCAACTCCAACCCCAGCTAGCATCCAACCCCTCCCCCGCCTCTAGCAGCCAAAACGCCCTGCCAGACGCGCAACTCGGCACCCCGCTCCCCCCCAAGGAAGCGGCTGTAACGCCCGCCTGGATCGCAGCAGAGCTAGGGAAACCAGAGGAATCAGGGGCGATCGCTCAAAACGCCCAAGTTACCCCCAGACCGGCCCCGACCAGACCGGCCCCGACCAGACCGCCCACCGACACCGTTCCCCCATTGCCCCCTGGCCCAGCACCGCAGCCCAGACAAACGCCCGCACCCGCTGGGGCGGCAGAACCGCAAGTGCTAGTTGCAGAAGTTACAGTCACCGGGGCGACGGAAGACCTGGAAAGCGAAATTTACCGAGTCATCAGCACCCAACCGGGACGCACGACCAACCGCAGCCAACTGCAACAAGACATCAACGCCATTTTTGCCACGGGCTTTTTTAGAAACGTGCGGGCAGTACCGGAAGACACCCCGTTGGGCGTCCGGGTGACTTTTATTGTGCAGCCAAATCCGGTATTGCGGGGAGTGACAATCACCGGTCAGCAAGTGCTGCCCCAAAGCGTAATTGACGAAAGCTTCCGCGATCAATACGGCAAAATTCTCAACCTCCGCCGCTTTGAAGAGGGAGTGAAAAAAATTAATGCGTGGTATCAAGAGAACGGCTATGTTTTGGGGCAAATCACTGATGCCCCGCAAGTAGCAGACGACGGCACTGTCACCCTGGTAGTGGCAGAAGGCCAGATCGAATCCGTTGATGTCCGCTTCCTGAACAAGGAGGGAGAGGCAACAGATGCCACGGGTCAGCCGATCGGAGGCAACACCCGTCAGTTTGTCATCACCCGCGAAGTAGAACTCAAGCCCGGAGACATCTTTAACCGCACCAAGGCGGAAAGGGATTTGAGACGGGTGTTTGGTTTGGGAATTTTTGAAGACGTGCGACTTGCCTTGGAACCGGGAACGACTGACCCCCGCAAGGCAAGGGTAATTGTCAACGTCATTGAGAAAAATACCGGTTCTCTAGCCGCGGGTGCGGGTTTGAGTTCCGCGACGGGTTTGTTCGGTACGGTGAGTTACCAGCAGCAAAACTTCAGAGGTAGGAACCAAAAGTTGGGCGCTGAGGTGCAAATCGGGGAACGCCAAAATCTGTTTGACCTGAGTTTTACAGATCCCTGGATTGCGGGCGATCCTTACCGGACTTCTTATACGATTAATGCGTTTAGAAGACGATCGATCAGCGTGATTTTTGACGGCGGCGAACGGGAAGTCAGATTGCCCAACGAGGATCGACCCCGCATCAATCGCACCGGGGCCGGCATCAATTTCACCCGTCCCCTGTCGGCCAATCCTTTTGCCGATTCGGAGTGGACTGCTTCAGTCGGCTTGCAGTACCAGCGAGTCTCAATTACCGATCGCAAAGGCAGGCGCGAATCGAAGGACGAACTCGGCAACCTGTTAAGTTTTAGCAATTCCGGCTCCGACGACTTGACAACATTGCAAGCAGGTGCTGTGCGCGATCGGCGCAACGACCCCCTCCGCCCCACTAGCGGTTCGCTGCTCAGGTTTGGGATGGAACAGTCGATTCCTGTAGGTTCCGGCAGCATCCTGTTAAACCGCGTGCGGGCCAGCTACAGCTTTTACCTACCAGTCAAGTACACCAACTTTACCCCCGGCCCTCAAACCCTGGCATTTAGTGTTAGAGGCGGCACCGTATTCGGAGATTTGCCTCCCTACGAAGCCTTTGCCTTGGGCGGCGCTAACTCGGTGCGCGGATACAACGAAGGCGACCTGGGAGCCGGCCGCAGCTTCCTAGAAGCCAGCGTTGAGTACCGTTTCCCGATTATTTCGTTTATCGGCGGAGCGCTATTTTTGGATGCTGGCACTGACTTGGGCACGGGCAAAGATGTCCCCGGCGACCCGGCCGGTATCCGCGAAAAGCCCGGTAGCGGTTACGGTTACGGCATCGGCGTGCGGGTTCAATCTCCTTTAGGCCCGATCCGAATCGATTACGGTATCAACGACACGGGCGACAATCTAATTCACTTTGGGATTGGTGAGCGATTCTAAGTTGGCAGTTGGCAGTTGGCAGTTGGCAGTTGGCAGTTGGCAGTTGGCAGTTGGCAGTTGGCAGTTGGCAGTTGGC
>NZ_JAUBOZ010000216.1:0-3648 GCF_036700475.1 Microcoleus sp. T2B6
CGCTTTCGCGCTGCTGTAAGGTTGTTGTCATGGTTTTATGATTGCTGTATTTGGTTGTCAATGTTCGGATGATGTTTCTATTATTAACGGTATTGTTAACCTTTGTAAAGGGGTTTAGCGACAGTTAAACTGATGAGGGTTATTAGGAAAGCTGATGAAACCAGAGACAGGGGCGTAGCTTGCGGGGCGCGACGCCATCGCCAGGAGTTTTGTTAAGAAAGTTGAGGGTTTTGCTTTCTGTGGGTCAGCTCGTGATACCTTTCTAAAACCTGAAAGCGGGAAAGTCCGGTGCAATTCCGGCGCTGTGCCGCAACTGTAAAAGTCAGAATGCCGATTTCGGGGGCGCTTTGTGGGCGTTTACTTTTGGATTCCCTGCGTAGCACGGGGAGGAGATTATTTGTTAGCTTTGACTGATTTGCCGACTTGTCCGGGTTTATTTTACGGTTCCCAAGCCCGAGACGGAGTTTTATCGAGAATGCGGATTCCGGGGGGAATTTTAAACGCGCAGCAGTGTCGGACGATCGCCGATGTGGCTGATCAATACAGTACCGGCTGTTTGCAAGTGACAAATCGGGCAAATTTGCAAATCCGAGAAGTGAACTCGGAAATTGCCCCGGAAGTCTGGAACCGCTTGCAGGAATTGGGGATAGCGTCTCGCCGCGTTGAAGTTGACCCGATTCGCAATATTATGGCAAGCCCGACAGCAGGGATCGATCGCCAGGAGTTACTGGATACTCGCCCGCTAGTCAAAGCTTGGGATGATTACCTGCAAACGCATCCCGAATTGTCGGAACTTTCGCCTAAGTTCAGTATTGGCTTCGACGGCGGGGAATCGGTTTCGATCCAGGCTTTACGCAACGATATTTTATTAGCTGCGGAAGGGCTTTCAACCCAATCAGAAATCGTTTTTCGGCTGCATTTCAACGGCGATACAGGAATTTTAATCCCAGAATCGCAATGTATTTCAGTATTAGCCGCCCTCGCTAGCACCTATCTTGAATACACCAAAAATCGACCTCGAATTGATGGGAAAAAACCGCGTTTGCGTCACCTGCTGGCAGATTGGGGTGTTGAAAGTTATCTAGAAAGGGTACAGCAGAATTTACCATTTTTATGGCAATTCACATCTTGCACATTTCCCAAAAACAGCCAAGATGCCTGTTCCACAAAGAGTGAATTTCCTTGTGGGGTGGGCATCTTGCCCGCCCGTTCGATCGACTCATCTGAAAAATCCCTCCCCAATCACCGACATCTCGGCATCCACCCTCAGCGACAGTCGGATTTATCCTACATGGGAATTGCACTGCCTCTCGGTAGGCTAGAATCAAAGCAACTGCGGAATTTGGCAAATTTAGCCCAAAATCTAGCCAGCGGTACCCTGAGACTTACGCCGTGGCAAAATCTGTTGATTTCTGATATCCCCAACTCCCAGCTTTTTGAGGTAAAACAGCAAATCGCCGATTTGGGATTGCACTCGTCAGCGACTCGGCTAGATTCGTGCTTGGTGGCTTGTGCCGGCAGCAGCGGCTGTGCGTCGGCGGCGACAGATACTCAAAGTCACGCCCTAGCAATGGTGAGGGATTTAGCGCAAAAATTGACGCTCGACCTGCCGATTAACATTCATTTCAGCGGTTGCCAAAAGTCCTGCGCCCAGCACCGGCCAATTGATATCACGCTGGTGGGAATTCAGATTGAGCGAGGACACGAGACGATCGAAGGTTACGACATTTATGCGGGTAGAAAAGATTTGCCCTTCGGGCGACCAATTTTTCAGGCGGTGAGTGCGATCGAGATGCCCGGTGCGATCGAGCGAATGTTGCAGGTGTATCAGCGGTTGCGAGAGCCATTGGAGTCATTTGGTGAGTTTATCGATCGGCGGGCGATCGACCAATTGCAGGAGTTGTTGAGTACGGAAAATCGGAATAGAAAGAGAAAAAACATCCCATGAAAACAGACAAATTTTAAGCATTTCTCTTTCTATCTCTCTTGATATTTCTTCCTTCGCGTCCTTTGCGCCTTCGCGGTTCATTCAAAAAATCTCTTTCACAAATCCCACAAAATTCCCATAGCAGTTTTAAACAATGATTGACTACATTCGAGACGGAACAGAAATCTACACCAAATCCTTCGCCACAATTCGAGCCGAAGCAGATTTGTCAAGCTTGCCACCCGATTTAGAATCGGTAGCCGTGCGACTAATTCACAGTTGTGGCATGACCGATATTGTTACAGATTTAGCAGCTTCCCCCGGTGCAGCCACCTACGGACGCCAAGCCCTCTCCGCAGGCGCGCCCATCCTGTGCGATGCCCGGATGGTGGCCGAAGGCATCACTCGCAAACGCCTTCCGGCTGACAATCCGGTGATTTGCACCCTCTGGCATTCCGAAATCCCGGAGTTGGCGCGGCAAATGGGAAATACTCGATCGGCTGCGGCGCTTGATTTATGGCTGGATAACTTGCAGGGTGCGGTTGTGGCCATTGGCAATGCCCCGACTGCTTTGTTCCGACTACTGGAAATGCTTGATGCCGGAGCACCCAAACCGGCTTTAATTCTGGGTTTCCCGGTAGGATTTGTGGGGGCTGCCGAATCCAAAGCCGAACTGGCTGCCAACAGTCGGGGAGTGCCATTTATTACGTTGCACGGGCGGCGTGGTGGCAGTGCAATGGCAACGGCGGCCGTGAATGCGTTAGCGAAAAAGGATGAATTATGACTCAGGCTACTGGTAAATTGTACGGTTTGGGTATTGGCCCTGGTGATCCAGAATTGATCACATTGAAAGCTTATCGGATTTTGCAATCGGTGCCGGTGATTGCCTATCCGGCGATGGAAAATGGTAAGGTGCTGGCGCGGGCGATCGTTGCTGATTATCTGCGCCCGGAGCAAATTGAGATTCCGATGCCGTTGCCTTTTAGTCCGACGCGATCGTCTCAACCTTATTATGATATTGCTGCCGACAAAATTGCCGCACATCTGAGCGAGGGACAGGATGTGGCGGTGCTGTGTGAGGGCGAGCCTTTTCTCTACGGCTCGTTTATGTATCTATTCAACCGTTTGTCGGCGAGATTTACCACTGAAGTTGTGCCGGGAATTTCTTCGACAATGGCGAGTGCGGCTGCGTTGGGAGTGCCGCTGACTTATCGTAACGATGTGTTAAGTATTATGCCTGCGACGCTGGAGGCTGAGGTTTTGCGCGATCGACTGGCGGTTGTTGATGCTGCTGTGATTATTAAGCTGGGGAGGCATTTTGCGAAAGTCCGGGACGTACTGATTGAGTTGGGACAGTTCGATCGAGCATTGTATATAGAACGCGCAACTATGCCGAATCAGCGAATTCGGGCGATCGCAGATGTCGAGCCCGCTGAAGTTCCCTATTGGGCTCTCATTATGATACCTAGCCAGCAAAAGTCTGTAACTTAATATTTCCATGCCTGAAGGCGACGCGCTTCCAGGCTTTACCTACTTTTTTGTGCATTCTTACCTCTTTATCCTGTTTTCTTCATATTGATAACTTAACCTTATAACTTACATCAGTTAATCTGTTGTTAAAATACTTTACAAACCTTAGAATATGCTTTATGTTTATTTACATGGCGGAACACAAAGCCGTCACGAACATTGAAAACCAAATAAAGCAATCATAAACAAAT